>JALRFC010000186.1 GCA_023253875.1 Candidatus Kapaibacterium sp. | reverse complement strand
GCAGTTGTGGAAGCCAAATTGAATTTGTCTGCATAACCAGGTACGCCTTTAACACCAACGACAACATATGCTGCAGTTGCTGGTGCTTTCACTTCTACATCAACAGTAACTGATCCACCTGCAGGAACATCTACGGATGTAGGTGTTACTGTAGCTGTCCAACCTGTAGGTAATGGATATGCATCTGTATCAATGGAAAGATTGACTTTCATGTCTGTTCCTGAAGGATTATTGACATTCACAACTTGTGTGATTGTACCGCTTCTAGGAATGGTATTAAGGAAACTGTCCATTGTCAAATTTGCAAATCCATCTTCCTTTGCATTTGTTGCACCTTGAAGAATTTCTTTAGAGTCTTCATCTTGAACGAATGCAACAACATAAAGCATTGTTGGATCCAATGCATATTGACCTGTTGTTGGGATATTGAATGAATAATCAAAAGACTTAGAACCACCTGCAGGAATATCAAGAGCTTCACCATTAAGATTTGGTAACATTTTTCTCATGATATTATAGAATTCTTTTTCACCATTTGTACCGGCACTAGCATAATAACGGAAGCGCTCATTGATGACAACGCGTAATTTATTTGCACCTGATAATGCTTGTGAAGATGCAACTGTTACCTTCACATTCATTGTATTACCATTGCGAGTTTCTTCGATTGTCAATGTGATTGGAGACATTGTTCCACGAACTTGCTCAACTGCTTGTTGCATTGCCATCGTATCAGATGGAGCACCATTA
The DNA here is from genome assembly GCA_023253875.1 of Candidatus Kapaibacterium sp. Classification (GTDB taxonomy): domain Bacteria; phylum Bacteroidota; class Ignavibacteria; order Kapaibacteriales; family UBA961; genus UBA961. The sequence continues at coordinate 3,309 of JALRFC010000186.1, read as the reverse complement.
TAATAGTTCGCTGAAGAAGCATCCAAAATGGAACCATTGACAGCAGCACAAGGCACACCGATATTTTGAATACCATAATATCTGATTCTGCTATTATGCAAATTCGTATCAGCGGCATTCATGATATCTCGACCTGGGAACCAAGCCTGAATTTTCACAGGAATGACCATATCTTTATTATTTTCAAGATATGTTTGGAATGTTGGATTTTGACGAGCGCAAGGACCGCAACTCGCATTTGTACCTTCTTCGATAACCACCATCCTGGGTGAATCTGCCTTTGCAGGCATCAAGGATAAGGTCATCATTGCGATCATCATCGCAAAACGGATCATGTGTTTCATGATAATACCTTCATTGTGAAATAGGGAAAAATATTTGTAGTTCAAGATTTGGTGGCCAAAAATAGAGAAAAAAACACGTCTATTTGCCATAACTATGACAATTAAGCACTTTCATTACTTACTTTTATATGGGAATGCTATCAATACCATGGCATTTGAAAGTAAAGACAAAGGAAAATCAGGAAAGTAACAATGAAGAAATGTGTCAATAAATCGTTCCATTCTCTTGATGTTTTGACCTTTTTTCTTCAATTTTCGCCAATTTCTCTGCAACAACCTTTGAAAGGGAAATATTTCTTGAATTTGCACAATTGTGTAATGCAATGAAGACATCAGCTACTTCTGATTCAACCGCTTGGATATCTATATCTTTCCCCTTCCAAAGCTTTTTTTCCAAATTCGCCAATTCACCGGCTTCGCCGCAAAGCTCCAAGCAGAAGAATTCGGGAGTTCTTGCAATGAAATGCTTGTCTTGATACTCACTAAAAGCACTTTGTATAAGAGCGCCTTGTGATTCTATGATATTAATGAGTGATTTCGCTTCTTCGACCATGAATCACCTTTTACTCTTTTGTTCTTTTTCAGATTCTTCAGCAAACATTGCCTTCTCTGTATCAATCACATATTGCACCCAGCGAGCATTATTAGGCTTTCCGATCTTATAAAATGAATGGATCATCAATGCTCCAATGCGACCGCGAATTTCCTCTCTTTCGGATTCATTTCGTACTTGTAACCAAGCATGTTGTTCAAAGTACGGATACAATTGTTCCAATACTTTTTTGGGCTTTTCCGCAGTATCGGCTGCCAAATTATTGAGGACGCGAGTTAATCTACCGGCAGGATCAATAGTCTTTTTGGCATAGGAAGTATCTTTTTTCGCCATGAATGCATTGAATCGTTCGATTTTGTTCTTCAACTTTTTAATGGATGCAGAATCACTGAAATTATACACCTTGAATCTGATACCGGTTTCGGGCCTCACTCTTACTGCAATAGATGAAGCATCCTTTGGAAATCCAGCTTGTTTCAAATCATAGACAAGTCCCTTTATTCCTTCAGTGCTTAGATTCGACTTCATGAGAGCAAGCCCGCCACGTATGAGTAATTCTCCCATGATTCCATCAGCCTTGTGAAAATGACTAAGAATCATTTGGCGTATATATTGTCCTTGATTGAAACAACGCTGATAATCATCACCACCGAGTCCTTTTCTTGATCTCAATACTTGTAATGTAGACTTGCTATCTCGGTGACCAAGTAATTCAATCAAACCCATTGCTTGCGAAAAACCGAGTTGAATCCAATATTGGACCGGACCAACCTTGGCAATCTTCCCTGCCTCACTCAAATATGCTTTTATGCCTCTAGTGGCATGTACGATGGTTAACTTATTTTGGGTTGAGTCCTTCATTCCTGCATCTGCAGGCGTATCGCGGGGTATGGAGACAATCTCTATATATCCACTATCCGGAACAATGGAAATAATATGATTTGCATCGGCTCTTTTTGATAGTGTTCCCAATCTGGCATCTACGCCGATCACGGCAATATTGATGCGTCTTGCAGAGGGAGATATTTGTTTCAACGAATCTTTTTGATACAAATAGGCTGCTTCAGTCGTTGCATCTTGTTTGATGAATGATGAATCATTCAAAAATTCTGATTCAGCGACAGATAATTGTTCTTCATCCTGTTTTGTTTCAAGAGTATCTAGCCGTTTGGAACTAGTATCCGTCCTTACAAGATCCTCGGATTTCAGTGGTTTAGGTTTTTCCAACAAATGAAAAGTCAACCAAGCCCCAAAAAAGAAAATGAGTACAAGGAGGACAATTCCTAATCTTTTTACTAAATTCATGTTCAACATTGTGTAGGGTTAAGCCCCATGAATGGGAAAATCTTCATTCAACAATTCGTCAAACCCCATTATTCTTTGATGTTCCATGGGGTTGCAATGTTACGGAATACTTGTCAAATCACCTAACAGTACAATGCAACGTAAAACCTTGACATATTTGATCTTCATCCTCTTGGGTTCGGTATCGATATCACTCGTATTGTCAGCATTGAATGCGAACAAACTATCTCAACAATGGATTCTTCATTCCAAACCCGACAGTAATTCGGCTGTCAAGACAACAGATACCATCATTAAGAATAGTCAGAAACAAGCAGACAAAGAGATCAATACCGGATATATTTTTGATCATGTCATCGAAGAAATGATCAAAAGAGAATATCATACATTGCCAATCGGTGAATGTATGGGCAAAATTGGAAGTATGATGATTGGTACAAGATATATTGGTGGAACTCTAGAGCTCATGCCTGAACGGTGTGTCTTGGATTTGACCGGTCTTGATTGTGTGACTTTCTTTGAGAATACATTGAATATTTCGAGAACAGCAAAAATCAAGCAACAAGAGCTTCTACAAAATCCCAACTCCATAACATTTCGTGATGTCTTGGATCAGATTGAATATACGAGATATAGAGGGGGCAATATGGATGGTTATACATCCAGATTGCATTATACTTCTGAATGGATCATCGATAATGTCAAGAAAGGGGTTGTAAAGGACTTGACCAAAGAATTGGGTGGCAAACCTTTTCCTGTAAACGTAGGATTCATGAGTGCTAATCCTCAGTATTATCCCCAATTGGTAGCAGAGCCTACACTTGTGAGAAAAATTCAAGGTATTGAAAAAGAAATCAATGCACAAAAACATTGGTATATACCAAATGCTCAAGTCAAAGACATTGAAAACAAATTACAAACAGGCGATATTATTGCTATTGCTACTAATAAGTCGGGACTAGATTATTCTCATACCGGCATGATTATCAAAAATGCAAAGGGAATGGCACTATTCCTTCATGCTTCTTCAGCAAAGAAAAGAGTGTACTTGGATAAACGGATTTCTACATATCTTTCTGAATCTTCTACAAGCATCGGTATTTCAGT
>JALRFC010000185.1 GCA_023253875.1 Candidatus Kapaibacterium sp. | reverse complement strand
CATCCCAGAATGCACCAAACACAGCAGTTTGATCACGAATCTCATCTGAGTACTGCGCTCTATATCCACTTCCCGTATGTGATGCATTCAATTCACCCAATAATTCACTGAGCAATTCCGCAAAATCATAATTGTTGTCGATGGAAGATAAGAATGGCTCATAAGCCTGACGATAAAAATTCCAGTCCACACCATGCAGATCTGTCACATAAAATTTCTCACGAGCTTGTCTCCATGCATGATCAAACATATATGCTCTTTCAGCTGGTGCATTGAGATCCATCTCTGCCTTAAATGCAATAGCTTTTTGACTTCCATTGCTTGTATCTATACGCGTTATTTTCCCATCGGAAATCACATAGAGAAATCGTCCATCCGGACTTTGTTCGAGTGCTCCGGAACCCGCGCCCAATTTGGCAAGAAGTTTGGTTTCTTTGTCACGAAATTTCTGTACCCAAATATCATATCCTTTTTCAAAGCGTGAAAGATAATAGAGTCTTTCGCCATCTGGTGACAAAACATAATCAGCAAGATTCGAAGAATGAATGGTGAATCGCATTGTGCGCTCTTCCAATCTGTCAAAATCAATTGTGATTGGTTCAGAAACTTCAACGCTTACATTTCCTTTCTTTCTCTCCTTTTCGAGTGAGTCTTTTTTCCGCTGTTCATCAAATGAAAGTTCTTCATCTTTCTCACGCATTTTCAATAATTCAAATTCATCTTTGCTGAGTTTGAATCGTTCATATGCATCTTGCGTGAGAAATGTACCAAAGACATCGCTTTCAGCGCCCCATGATCCATGACTTCTGAACCCTGCTTTATCACTGGAATAAATGAAAAGTTTTCCATTCTTTGCCCACTTGGGTTGATTGTCACTATAACCACTTTGCGTGACATTGCGTATCGGACCTTTCCCTTGTGCATCAATAATACCCACTTCATCCACCCAACGGGATTTGTCAATGATTGAAATCAAAAACCATTTTCCATCGGGCGACCATTCATACCATTGATCACCATCCGAATACGAATAATTGTACGTACTATCAACAATTAGTCGTACAGCATTTGAAGCGAGATTCTTCACTTTGAGTACGACACGATTTTCCAAGTAAGCAACTTCTTTTCCATCGGGAGAATAGCGTGGCTGAAATTCATCCTTTGAAGTTTCTACAATCGCTTTTTCTTCCAATACCGTTGAACGATAAAAGAATGGTTCATTCTTTCGTGCCAAACTTGTTTGATAGACATTCCATGACCCATTTCTTTCACCAGCATAGAGTAGTGATTTACCATCCGGTGAAAAACTCACAGAACGTTCTTGACCAGGTGTATTCGTAATGCGTTTTGTTACTTCATGATCCACTGCAGTGACATAAATTTCACCACGAATCACAAATGCAACTTCTTTCCCACTTGGCGACAATGCCATCTCTGTTGCACCTTGATTCATCACTTTATATGCAATGTCATTTCTTCGTGAATCATTGATGATATCAATCGAAATTCTTACAGGTTGCGCGCCCTGAACTTTCGTGTCAAAAGTATAGATTCCACCATGATAATTGAAACACAAAACACCCTGATTATCCACGCTTAAAAAACGAATTGGATGTTTTGTGAATGAAGTCAATTGCTTCACATTTGTTGGATTGTTAATCGGGAATGACCATACATTGAATGTACCTGATCGTTCCGACAAGAAATAACATGTGTTGCCATCGGACGAAATAACCGGCTCGCGATCTTCCGACGGATTCTCAATCAGTGGTGTATGTGTTTTGTCTTTCAGGTTCACCATCCAGATATCTCGGGCAATGGATGATGTATGATGTTTTCTCCAATAGTTTTCTCCACCTCTCTTGTCTTGATAGACAATGAAATTTCCCTTGGGATCAACTGCAATTTCTTCGGCAGGTGTTGTCAGCACTTGTGAACGTTTTCCATCCTTCACGGAAATAGCATAAAGTTCGCCCATTCCACCGGAAGGAAATTGACTATTCTTCGGTGAATCTTGAATATGTGTCGAGACATATATGGAAGAGCCATCATGAGAAAATGCCGATGGGATTTCTCCAGATGAATGATAGGTAAGTCGTCGGGGATTTCCGCCTTGATATGACATTATAAAAACATCCATATTTCCATGTCTGTCAGATCCAAATGCAATGCTTTTTCCATCAGGAGACCAAACAGGTGATACATCATATGCATCATTATTTGTGATGCGATCTGCTTTTCCACCATTTGCAGGGATCACCCAAATATCTCCTTGAAATGCAAATGCAATCATGGAACCATCAGGGGAAATTGCGGGATAACGCATCCAGAGTTCTTGCTGAGCGAAAGACAGCGAATATGATGCGATGAGAATTGTCAATACGGAGATAAAACGAATCATGATATACTCAGGGTTTTTTACATGTAATCTGTGAAGAAATATATGTCAGGATTTCAATGTTTTCAATATCTTTTTTACGTCAGATTTCTTTATTGTGGGAACGGTTTCCGCAAGATGAAGATAGTCTTTGAATCTATTGAATACCTGTACAGAAATACGTATCCAAATCTTCCCTTGAAATGGAATCACGGGAATTTCAATCTTATGTTCATTCCATAATATGTCATGTAATGCTTGTGCATAGAGCAATGCATCTTCACCATCATATTGCAAATGTTTCGGTGCTTCGATGGAAGCAAGGGAACCAATCATTGAATCGGGTGAGGGAACCTTTGTTTTCCATTCCTCTGCAATCATATTGCGCATTGCAATTGCTTTTGCATGAAATGCCTGCATGAGATAATCTGAGCCCATCACATTATGCAAAGTCATTCCGAATGGTGCACATAAATAAGCACTATGATCCTTCGTACCTGTCCAATCAAATTCCTGCTTATAGCCCTGCATATATCCATGTGAAATCACTGTGGGATGCATCATGTGTTGATGTTTCGGATGTGTCCAAAGTATTGCGCAGCCTTTTGGTGCATAGAGCCATTTATGACAATTTCCTGTATACCAATCAGCACCAAGTTCATGCAAATTGAGAGGTATCATGCCGGGTGCATGAGCACCATCCACGAATACGGGAATTCCTCTTTTCTTACACTCAAGGATCATTGATTCAATCGGGAAGATGATACCCGTTGGCGAAGTAATATGATCAATAACCAGAAGCTTTGTTTTCTTCGTGAGATGTCGGATGATGGCATCCACACATTCCTGCTCATCATGAAGTGGAAATGGAATATGCGCCTCGATGAGTTTGGCACCAACAATCGAAGTGGCATGCTGAAGCGTAGTTCTTACGGCACCATATACATGATTTGTGGTCAAAATCTCATCACCTTTTTTCCATGTATGCATCAATGATTGAATCACTGCATTTGCACCGGTAGTTGCATTGTCTACAAAGGCTAAATCATCGGCATTCGCACCGAGAAATGGGGCAATCTTTTGAAGGGAATTTCTCAGTAAAACTGGCAATTGTTGCACCACGAAATTCACAGGTTGTGCTTCCATGCGATGTCGAATGGCATCCTGATATTCTAGAACAATTTTCGGTGTTGCTCCAAATGAACCATTATTGAGGAATGTGATATTCTTATCAATCAAAAACAGATCCCGAATCTCTTTTGAACCGAAATCAGGGAATTTGATTGAAGAGGGTATGTTGGGCATTTTGATGGATTTCATGATTTCCTGCGATTGACCGCAAACAGTCTCTTGTTTGCATTGTTTGTTGGTATATTTGCAGTGCAATGTATTTGGCAAAACTACAATTTACTCACCGTTTGTATTGACATTCCATGAATTTTCTTGAGATTATTGAACATGAGCGCATTGCTACTGTTCGTTTGAATCGACCTGAAAAACGCAATGCTTTGAGTCCGGCGCTTTTGACTGAGTTACATGATGCTTTTGTGTCATTGGGTGCCAGACAAGACATTTCCGTGATTATTCTTGAGGGAAATGGCAAAGCATTTTGTGCAGGAGCCGATCTTGAATATCTTGAACATATGTCAGCGTTTTCCATTCAAGAAAATCATCAAGATTCACTGCATCTCAAAAAAGCTTT
>JALRFC010000184.1 GCA_023253875.1 Candidatus Kapaibacterium sp. | reverse complement strand
CATTGATTGCATTAAGCATCTTGTTTGTTTTTTCCGGATCCACCACGAATTCTCAAACTGTGGAAGTATCACAGGAAAAGGTATTGATTAGTACTATGGCAGCTCCATGGGGTTTCACATTCATCAATAGCGATGAAGTGCTCTTTACGGAAAAGCAAGGAAAGATGTATCGCTTTACCATTTCAACAAATACACTGAGCGAAATATCGGGTGTGCCGGCCATTTCGCAAAATGGACAAGGCGGACTTCTGGATATTGCCATACATCCCAATTATGAGCAGAATAACTATGTGTATATCACCTATGCTGTTGCGGCAACGGGTGGACAAACAACGGCTTTGGGACGCGGTGTTCTTGCAGGCAATCAACTTCAGAATTTCACGGAATTATTCAGAGCATTGCCGATTCGCAATTCCGGAAATCACTTTGGAAGTCGCATCGTTTTTGACAAAAACAATATGCTCTATATGTCAGTCGGTGAACGCGGTTCTCAAGATGAAGCGCAAAACAAGAATAGTCATTTGGGTAAAGTTTTGCGATTCAATGATGATGGAACAGTTCCGGCAAGTAATCCGCTGGTTGGAGTACCCAATACTAAACCCGAAATATTCTGTTGGGGAAATCGCAATATTCAAGGTATGGCCATGCATCCTGAAACGGGAGAGATCTATGCGCATGAACATGGACCAAGAGGTGGAGATGAATTGAATCTCATCAAACCGAATACCAATTATGGTTGGCCTGCAGTTACTTTTGGTATCAATTATGATGGCAGCCAAATCACGCCGGATACAACGCTACCGGGAATGCAACTTCCGCTCACATATTGGGTGCCTTCAATCGCCCCAAGCGGAATGACTTTTATCAAAAATGGTCAACCAAATAATGAAGCCGATATCTTGATTGGCGCATTGGCCGGCACACATATTCATTGGCTGAAGATGAAAGACAATCAAAAAATATCTTCATCAAGAAGCATGAATGGATATGCCCGTTTTCGTGATATACGACAAGCACCCGATGGAAAAATCTATGCAATGACTGAATCACCAAATCGATTTGTGCAATTGCGCATAAGTGGTCTTACTTCTAGTTCTGTGTATGATGTCAATACGGGAAATGAACATGAAACCATAGTATACCCCAACCCAAGTTCAGAAGAAAGCACGCTCTCTTTTGAAGTGTCAAGCGATCAATTGGTAACGGTGAAAATATACAATATACATGGTGCTGTGGTTCAAGAAATGCCGGCACAATTTGTTTCAATAGGCAGACATTCACTTGCGATTCAGTCATTTGACATAGCAAAAGGAATGTATTATGTCGAAATCAATAAGGGTGGAATAAAGTCGGTAGTGAAATTTGTGAAGATGTAAATACTCATTGTCAATATCATATTTTGCATCTTTCATCAACCACTAATCACAGCACATGAAAACTTGCCCGAAATGCGAATCGCCCTATGGCTATGCAATGCATGAAGAATTATATGTATGTCCGGAATGCGCCCATGAGTGGAATCCTCAACAAGAAGAAATATCTGACACCCCAAAAATTCTGGATTCCAATGGCAATGAATTACAAGATGGTGATACCGTCATTGTGATCAAAGATCTCCCCGTAAAAGGTGCGCCAAAGCCGGTAAAGGCGGGTACAAAAGTCAAGAATATTCGCTTGAATCATTTCAGCGATCACAATATCGATTGCAAAATAGACGATTTCGGTGCGATGGCTTTGAAGTCGGAATTTGTACGAAAGGGGTGAATACCGAGATTTCTATGACAGACTTTGTGATATACACTTCATTCATTCCCGGCTTCCACTCAATCACGCATATAATCTTGCAATCAAAATATCTATACAGTAGATTGGCCAATGAAAAGCGGAGGCATTTGAAAAGAAAGCACGGAATGTATTCTAAGTGAAGTTTTACATGGCATAAGAAAACTTGGGAAAAGAGAAAAAAGCGACTCGATATAGTGGGAATTGTAGAGGGTGATTACTTATGTATTATTCAGGTAAATCATACTTGTAGGATTGCTGTTTATCCAATGGAATGGTGGAACATATAAGTACATTCAATATTAGCTTTCGTATTATTGCCGTCAGGTTTAACCTGATTTAATTACTATGAAAGATAAACTTATCTCAAAACAATCGAATGCAATTCTGTCATATTTCCATGAACAGAAGAGAGATTGTTTTGAAAGTTTTAGCGCAGAAATGTAAGAGTGTACATAGTATAAAAAAACCCCGCATCAGCGGGGTTATCAATGATTCACTTTGATGCAGTTGGTGCATTGCCCGCGGGTGGACAGAGTACTTCTCGAGCGGGATCAATTTCTTTTGGTTCCGCCGGACTACTTCCTTTTTTCGATATCACATAACTGGCAACTTGAAGGAGCTGTTCATCACTCAACTTTTTGTTACTGCCATAGGGAAGCATACCCATATCCGGAAAACCAGTGGAGATATTTGTCATGATCTCCTCGAGACTGCAACCGTGAATCCAATATTCATCGGTAAGATTTGGACCCACCAAACCACCTAAATCTTCTTTATGACATGTATTGCACAGATTCTCGCCTTCAAATATCTTTTTTCCGGCGGCAAGACTCGCAGCATCAGTCAATAGTGTTGCTGCTTTCTTTGGAGTTTTCGGCATACTCGCTTTGTGCATTGCCGCTTCAGCCATTTCTTGTTCCCATTCTTGCTTGGAGGATGGACCGCCTAAGAAATGAAAATGCGCCATATAGGCCACGGCGAATACTATGGTGAAATAAAATCCATAGAGCCACCATTTGGGGAGACTATTATCAAACTCCTGAATACCATCTGCATCATGATCGAGCAGTTCATCTTTTCTTTCTTCTTTTGCCATTGTGAATCTATCCTATATGGAATTTAAGTCTTATTGTTTCTCATTCTCGGCTGATTGAGCATCCTCGAGTGGAATTGAAGCCATCGTCTTCACATGCGATTTGTCAACACGGAAAAACCAAATCAAAACAGTCGCGAAGAGTCCGAAAAACATAAGCAGAGAGATAATCGGATATACTTCGATACCGCCTATCGTTTGCAATACATTACGTATCATGGTCAAAATCCTGAATACGGGAAAAGTCCTTTATGGAACAATTCAAATTTCGAGGCTTAATTGTGCCAAAACAATGACATTTGTCAGGTGATTGTTGAAAAGTACCATCAAATGCATATCAAGTTGAGTGAAAAGACGGTATTTTTGCGACATGAAATTTTCGACATGCTTACGATATACTTGCATTGCACTCTTCATATTCCTGCTACAGGGAATAGAACTCAATGCGCAAATTCTTCCTTCATTCGGCGAGGAAAGAACAGGTATATCACTTGGATCGGCATTAAAAATTGGTGCGGGAGCGCGCGCAACTGGAATGGGAGAGAGTGTGGTGTCCGTTATCAATGATGCCAATGCGATGTATTGGAATCCTGCGGGCATGACGCAATCCATCGGAAATCAAGTGGCATTCACGCAGACGCAATGGTTTGGCGGACTCCAACATCGATTCGCTTCTGGATTATATAAATTGGATGATGAATCGGCGATTGGATTTTCCATTGCGAATCTGAATGCGGGTTCGATTAAAGTGACAACGGAGTTTCGTCCTTTCGGTACAGGCGAAACTATCAATTTTGGTACATCTGCATTCTCACTTGGGTATGCAAGACAATTCACCGAGCAATTTTCAGCAGGTTTGACACTTCGGTATTTGCATGAACAAGCAGGAACGATGCGATTGAATGGTGTTCTCTTTGATGCTGGAACATTTTATAAAACAGGTTTGGGGACATCACGCTTCGCTGTTGCAATCAGTAATTTCGGTGGGAAATTGACGCCATCGGGTACTTTGAAAACACAAGGTACAGCACCGGATTTCAATGGCGGTGAAGCAAATGCATTTCAATCATTCGATCCACCGATTAATTTCCGAATTGGTTTTGCGATGGAGCCAATTATTGATAGCACGCAATCGTGGACTGTGTCAGTGCAATTAAATCATCCGAATGACAATGCAGAGAATTATGCTTTGGGTTCAGAATATGCACTCACATTTTCAGAAGCATT
>JALRFC010000183.1 GCA_023253875.1 Candidatus Kapaibacterium sp. | reverse complement strand
GTGATGGGCGATGAGCGCACCTATGAAAACACTTGTGCTCTTCGCGCAGTGACAAGTGTTGATGGAATGACGGCAGATTGGTTTCCCATGCCATATGATGTGCTTGCCAAGATGAGCAATCGCATCATCAATGAAGTGCGGGGAATTAATCGTGTGACATATGACATTTCAAGTAAACCTCCCGCTACGATAGAATGGGAATAATGTATTTTAGGATATTTGTTTGATCGAGTGAAAGTAACCTTCTTTCATATCATGGCTTTTTTGAGCTGTTTTGTCTATCCCTTGATGGGACAGGGAGAGCTTGCCTCTAAGCGTGATACGATCATCACAATTGACCCAATCAGTATCGGGGTTTTTGGCTCTGCCGGCATGAATATGCATAGTGCATCTTTCTCAGGGTTCAAGGGGATTCCAAGTTGTTGTCCTGCATATACATCCGCATCAAGTACAGGAAGTTCTTTTGGCTTCTTGGGACAATATGCAATGACTTCCAATATTGGACTTGGCATGAGACTGGGATATAATGGGCTGAGTGGAGTCTTTACTTCAAGCGAAGAACAATATGTGATGTCGCAACAAGGAATAGCAACCATCACGCATACATTGGAGACCACCCTTGGAATATTGTCCATGGAACCCGAATTCATTCTGTCACTCGGAGCATTGAATCTTTCTGCGGGTGCATGGCTTGGGCTTCCACTTTCAATGCAATTTTCCCAAAGAGAAACGGTATTTCCCGGCACTTTTGATGGCTTTAATCGAATACGCAATGAAATATCCGGTGATATCCCGGCGACTCCTTCATTGCTCGTAGGCGCAGTGGGAGGAATTTCATATGAATTACCATTGAATTCCGTGAAATCAATCAGACTTGCACCGGAGATTCGAGCATTCACGGTATTCTCAGAATTATCAGAAGAAACTTCATGGAATGTCATGGGTATTCGTGCCGGACTTTCCCTCTTATGGTCACCACATGAAATGTCGATTTCTTCACCGCCACCACCACCGCCACCACCGCCACCGCCGCCACCACCACCGCCACCACCGGTAATTATAGTATTACCTGAATTATTGACATCATTGCAGGTCTATAAAACAGGCAATGCTGATACGCTTTCTTCAATCAATTTGATTGAAAGAATTGATCGTGTGGTACAACCTATTTTGCCATATATCTTTTTTGAAGATACTATGTCAGATATTCCGTCACGTTATACGCAATTGACTGTTGAGGAAACAGCAGATTTCAATGAACAAGCATTGATACATGCAGATGTATTGGACCGATATCATCATGTGTTGAATTTGGCGGGAATTCGTTTGAAGAATAATCCCAACTTGACCATTACCATAACAGGAACAACATCCGGTGGTGGTATTGAAAAACGGAATATCACACTTGGAAAGCAAAGAGCAGAAACGGTTGCACATTATTTCCAAAAGACATGGAATATTGATCCAAGTAGAATCAATGTTTTGGCCAAACCCATTCCGGATAATCCTTCAAATATGACAAATCCAGAAGGCTTGGCGGAAAATAGGAGAGTGGAATTATTATTCAGTGATCCATCAATCTTTGAAGTATTGACAATCATAGATTCCACTGTAATGGTCGAGCCGGATGAAATTACAGTGAAAGGAAGAATGATTTCCGGTACTATGCTTGAGCGATGGAGACTCAATATCATGAGCGATACCAATGTGCTCGAGGAAAAACTTGGTTTGCATGATACATTCATCGTGAGATCATGGAAACCGATTCCAACAAAGATTGGTAGAAGAAAGGATTCGGTTAGATTTAGATATAATGTAGTTGATACTGCAGGTCGCACGCACACATCCAATGTGATTGTGCCCGTGCATTATCAAAGAATTTTGAATGATAGAACAATAGGTACAGTTGGTAATGATAAAGTAAAGCGATATTCACTCATTTTATTTGATTTTGATGCATCATCTCTGAATGCAAGAAATCTGCGCGTGGTCGAAGAAATTCAATCCACGAAAGGCATCAAGATTACATCCATACTTGGTGCTACTGATAAGTTCGGTGATAGCAAAAGGAATGCTGAGCTTGCACTCGAAAGAGCAAAAGCCGTTGGTGTATTATTAAAAGCAGATCCTTCAATCATTAAGGGAAATAGTGCATATGAAGGAACGCCGAATACATTGCCCGAGGGAAGATTCTATAATAGAACAGTAATCATTGAGGCAAAAGAAGTTGGGGAATAAAGAGTCAAAAACAGGGAAATTACTACTCAATATCTACTCAAATCATTGATTTTTAACGATTTCCTTTGTTTGTATTCTTGGTGCATTGTAAGTTGAGCCACCAACACTCAAGGGTATTCTATGGGAAAATGGATACTAGGTCTTTGTATTGTGTCGATGAGCTTTTTGGGTTCGGGATGTAAAGAAGCCAAGAATAGGATTGCCGACAAAGAAAAAGGGTCGATAAAAGATACGACCAATGTCATCAATGAATGTGATCAATTCCTCCAAGATTATGAGGGATGGGTGAAGAAGTATATCGCCCTCATCAAACGCTTCCAACAAAATCCAAAAGACAAAACAATCATTGACGACTATCAAATCATGGTCGGGCAAATAGGACAATGGGATAATCGCTCCCGACAATGCATCAAAGATTCTGCAATTCTCAAACGCTATGTGGAATTGCAGGAAATGCTGAATGAATATGCAGTGCAGGTGGTGAATAATTGAGAAAAATTAGAAAGTTAAAACCATGTCAATGTAAGTGGAGACCTGTTACCACCATAAAAACGGGGCGGATCCGAAAAGCCAAATGAGTAGGATTGGAGTTTATATGAAGTTATTAGTTACACTTTTGGGCTGGGTACCTGTACTAGGCATTAGTCTTAAACTTATGTACATAGGTAATCTTGCAAGTGAAATGATTAATCAAAAGACAATATCAGTGGATAAAGTTGAAGCAAAGTCTGAAGCAGGTGAAGAGTATTTTCAAGAATTAGCTGATGGATTTTATGAAGAAAATCTAAGAGAACATGTAGATGAATTAGGTCTGCCCGAATTTGCTACAAATAAGGCAAAAGATAAGGCCATACAGTTATTTTCTACCAAATTGAAAGAACAGTATCAAAACAAAGTCAGTTCATAATTACTATAAATCATACAGATTTATTTTATGTTTTTACAATGGATATGTTTTTGAGTGAAGATGAAAAAATACCTATGTACAAAAAATGGTGGTTTTGGGTGATTATTATTGCAGCAATCATAGTTGCAATAAATGGAGACAAAGAAAAAGATTTATCTGGAGTAAGTCAGGTTGAAATCAAAAAAGAGGATTCCAAACTTAAGAATTCAATTGAATCAGGCATGATTACTAAAGAAATGTTTTCTGAAAAGTCTTCCATTGAAGATAAAAATCAAATTAGTAAAGAACTAGATTTGACAGCTTTGAAACCCGGAACAGTTCTGAAATTTGGATCATCTGAAAAAGACTATACTCAAGTAATAGCAACAATAAATGCTGATTCAACAATAGACATTGTATATAATTATCGTTGGGCAATGAATGGGAATAGAGATTTTATCAAAGAGCGGGTGAGTACAGGTAAATATAAAGTAAGCTATCGAGATGGAAACACAGTTCAAACCGATAATGAGTCATTTCCATTATATCAAAATGTAATCGTATTGGTGAATAATGATTACACCAGAGAAAATGGTTATTCAGATATTGGAAGAAGTTTCTGTATTGGTAAATCACTTGGGAAAGAGGCAATTACTTCAAAAGATAAAAGTGCAATACCAACAATTCGACTGTATGAGTGGCAGGATCCAAATTATTATCCAAGAGGTAACTTTTATAATTTTATGAGTAGTAAGGAACTTTATGAAATTGATTACGTAAAGTAAAGTATTTTTGCACTTACTTTTAGTAATTAACATTTCTATAGGTTAACCTCCATGCCTCAAGCCATGACATATTTGCCCTCGATTGAGGGACAGGAATTAATGTTTGTTCAAGCCATTTTTGATCAATTGACAGAGCAGGAAGCTCAGCAATTTACATTGGCCTATTCGCAGAGGAGGCGTGATAATAGCATGATTTTGATCATGATCATTGTT
>JALRFC010000182.1:242-4143 GCA_023253875.1 Candidatus Kapaibacterium sp. | reverse complement strand
CCGCCGGGGCCTCTAGAGTAGTGGTTTCATTCACCGACGGAATTGTAGACCCATCTTTCAATCGGATCCTGAAAGACAAATCGAGAATAGCCCGAAACTGACGCGATTTGTGTGGAATCATTGCTAAAGGAGACTCTCCATTTGCTGAGCAAGAACTTGGTGGCGCTCTTCTGTATGCTCTTGATGAAAACAATGAAATCGCAGACTATGCATTGAGTGATGGAGCAGGTACATATTCGATGTTTGACTTAGGACAAGGTACTTTTTCAATCATGGCAGATATGGTTGATTATGAGCCAGCATTTGGTACTGTGTCAACAGATTATGTAAACGCAAAAACAGTGAACAGTTCAATCACTTTAGGAAATAGTGCATTGTCTGTTGAAGAACCAACAATGATTCTTGGTGAACATGTGTATCCAAATCCGGCAAATGCACAGATCACAGTTTCAGGTATTACGATGCAAGGTATTGCAACAATGAGAATTTTCTCAAATACCGGAATGATGATTTCCGAATTCCCTGTGAATATCAATGGTAGCGAGATTTCATTCCCTGTGAATGATCTCGCGATTGGTTCATATATGTTCCAAATCATGCAGAACAATACAGTGATGAATGGTCAATTCTCGATCATTCGCTAAAGCATTGAACAGCAAAAAGCCTTGCTCTCTTGATTGAGAGCAAGGCTTTTTTTTATTTATCAAGAGATTATACGAAGGGCAACTTTACGACTTCAGCATCGAATTCTTTACCTCTTGCAGAGATTTGAATAATGGTTCCCGGCTCTGCAAGTGCCGTGGGAACATAACCTAGGCCAATACCGACATTCAAAATCGGGGAGATATTACCGCTTGTGACTTCGCCCACGGGATTCCCGGAATGATGTATTGGATATTGTTGACGAGCAATGAACTTCTCTGCTAGGACTTTGAAAGCAATGAGTTTTCTTGTAGGACCTTGTTCTTTCACTTTCGCAATGGCTTCGGAACCATTGAATGTGCCCTTTGCTAATTTTGTGATCCAGCCGAGACCTGCCTCTAATGGATTGGTATCTTTGCTGATATCATTTCCATAGAGACAATATCCCTTCTCGAGTCTTAATGTATCACGTGCACCTAAACCTATCGGCTGCATGCCATATGCAGAGCCTGCTTCAAAGAGTGCTTTCCAGACATTTTCACAAACCGATTCATCGCCACGGAAATACAATTCAAAGCCAAGTTCGCCTGTATATCCTGTACGAGAAATGATCATGTCCAAACCTGCAAGTGTACCATCAGCAAAACCATAATATGGGATTTCCGAAAGATTCACATCAGTCAGTGTTTGCAGAGCTTCCAGTGATTTAGGTCCTTGTACAGCCAAGAGATTGATCTCATCGCTCACATCATGTACGGTGACATCCATTCCTTGTGCTTGTTCATGCATCCATGCAATATCTTTCTCAGCACATGCTCCATTGATTACCAACATATAATGATCCCCTCTATGATATACAAGCATATCATCAATGATACCACCATCTGGATAACACATAGCTGAGTATTGTGCTTTATTGGGTACAAGTTTCGATGCATCATTGATAGAAATCTTTTGAACGAAATCCAATGCTTGGGGTCCGCGAATTTCCACTTCTCCCATATGTGATACATCAAAAACGCCAATATGTGTGCGCACGCTCATATGCTCTGCAATGATTCCTGCAGGATATTGAATAGGCATTTCAAAACCTGCGAATGATACCATTTTTGCGCCATTTTGAGTATGTATCGCATGAAATCTTGTGGTCTTCATCATATTCCTTTAAAACTAATTATGCTTGTAATGCTTTATCTAAACGTTCTTTTAATTCTTCAAATTTTCCTACCATTTCCTGTCTTTCATTTTTTAATGCCAAATTTTCTTTTTTCAATGCGGTAAAATTCGCTTCATCAAACAAATCACCTTTGGCTGAGCGAAGGGCGGAAATGATTTCATCCTTTTCATCTTGCTCAGCACGTAATTTCTCAATTTCAGATTGTAAATCGCTACGTTCTTGACGCAACTTTTCAATTGAAGATTCAAGTGATGATTTTCTTCCTGCTGCATCCGGATTCAAATCCCTTATTGCAATCATTTGATCTTTCAAATCACGATTTTTTTCTTTTTCTTCATCCAATTGATCTTCCGTTTGACGCAAGCGAAGAGTGAGCATCTCAATGTCAGAAAGCTTTAATTCCAATTGAAGTTGCAAATCTTTTACTTCAGCATGTAAGTCTGAATCATTATTCACCTTACTATCAAGTTCCGCTTTCGTCTCCTTTTTCATGGAACGAAGCAATTCCTTGTTTTCTGCTTTCAGTTCCTGAATCTCCTGCAAAAGAGAATCAATATCAGCATCTTTTGTATGCTTTACTTGCGATGCATTCTTCATTTCGGAACGCAATTGTTCAATTTCTTCCAATCTGTCCTGAGCATCAATGCGTAACATCTTCAGATGTTTATGCAAAGCTTCTGCTGCCAAATGCAATTCATCTTCATTTTGAGGAAACTCAGGTATATCAATGGTGTCTTTCAGGATATCAGATAAGACAGATCGCATTGCACTATCCATGCTTGAATATTCAGCTAGTTTTCCCTCTAGAATGGAAATTTGACCTTGCCGTATCGCAAGTTCTTCATCATTTTTCAGTGCATTTCTTTTTATGGCCTGGATTTCAGCTTTCAGGGCATCATATTCTTGCTGTAAACCGGCACTTTGATGGAGACTACGCTCAAGTGCTATCACTCGATCACTTAGTACTTTCTGTTCTTGAAGAACCTTCTCATGTTCTTTATCTTTGGTAAGTCTTGCCTTATCAGCACTAAGTAGTTGTTGTTGCATTTCCCCATGTGCTGTCTTCAAAGATGTGTATGCATCAGCATAGAGTCGAATTTCTGCCCATAAAGCATCAATCGAATGAGTGATATCCGGTCTCTTCATCTCAGGTTTTTCTTGTGTATGTACTTCAGTATTCATGCTGTATTCCTCTTACTGTGTCTGCTCGCGAAGATAATGATTCCACAGGATTTACGATGTGGAAAAGTCCAATAGACTATGGTTGGAATTGGTGAATTTTACCAATTTCTCATGTTATGAAAAAGTTATCCACATTGATGCAATAATAGTAACTCACCCATCGTCAGACACCCGCCATTAGCACTCACCTACAAAGAGTGCTATTACCAAACGACATTTCTTTCTTCACATTTTACATTTTGGAGGTTCATATGAATCTGACTCCTTTGCACGATAGAGTGCTTGTGCGTCCCTCAAAGCCGGAAGAAGTAACATCCGGTGGAATCATCATTCCTGATACAGCAAAAGAAAAACCGATGCAAGGCGAAATCATCGCAGCCGGTCCCGGCAAAGTCAATGATGATGGCAAAGTGACCGCATTACAAGTCAAAGTTGGCGACTCGGTTTTATATGGCAAATATTCAGGAACAGAAGTTTCCGTGAATGGCGAAGATTTACTCATCATGCGCGAATCAGACATTTTTGCTGTTTTGACCAAGTGATCATTTTCATTGAATTTTAATTTAGAGGTTTTATACACATGGCATCGAAAATCATAACATTTGATGTTGAAGCGCGCACAGCGCTCAAGCGTGGCGTTGATCAACTCGCCAATGCAGTTAAAGTGACACTTGGACCAAAGGGTCGCAATGTGATCATTGACAAAAAATTTGGTTCACCTACCGTTACTAAAGACGGTGTGACAGTTGCAAAAGAGATTGAATTAGAAGATCCAATTGAGAATCTTGGCGCTCAGATGGTCAAAGAAGTTGCCTCCAAAACCAGCGATGCAGCCGGTGATGGGACAACAACAGCAACCGTTCTTGCTCAAGCAATCGTTCGCGAGGGTGTGAAGAATGT
>JALRFC010000182.1:0-232 GCA_023253875.1 Candidatus Kapaibacterium sp. | reverse complement strand
TGCAGGCGCAAATCCTATGGACCTTAAGCGCGGTATCGATCTTGCAGTCAAGACTCTCACAGCAGAACTCAAGAATATGAGTCGTGAAGTGACAGACAAGAAAGAAATCGCCCAAGTTGGTACTATCTCTGCAAATAATGATGAAACAATCGGCAATTTGATTGCTGATGCAATGGAGAAAGTTGGTAAAGATGGCGTGATCACTGTTGAAGAAGCAAAAGGTACCGAGACT
>JALRFC010000181.1 GCA_023253875.1 Candidatus Kapaibacterium sp. | reverse complement strand
GGAACAGGTCGTCCAATTTCCAGTGCTCATGTACAAGATGATGGAACATTGAGTGATACCGTTACATTCGCACAATTCTTCAAAAATCTTGATAATGTTCCTACATCATGGGCAACACTTATTCCAAATAATTTGCCCGGTGGCGTGAAGCGTATAGAACATCGCGATATGCAAGGAAATTTGGTTATGCATTGGACAGATGTTGATGGTATTTGGGCAGGTGTGAATACGATTTATCCTATTTCCGGAATCAATGCGATTGATTTCAAAACACCACAATTAACAATGCTCACTCCAAGCACGAATCAAATTCATTGTCAAGGCAAGCCCATGAATATCACATGGACTTCTCGTGGAGTTGAAAAGGTGAATATTGAATATGCATCCGGATATTCAACAGGTAGAACCTATTATGAAATTCGATACAATGCGAATGCGAATCCGGCAACATTTACTTGGGTACCTTTTGACTTCAAGGATTCAAGCACCAATATGAGCGTTCGTATCACTGATGCAGAACATCCAACAGCGCAATCAGAAATAAAGCCGATGACAATCTTCTTACCACCTGTGGTACAGATTCAACCAAAATCACGCAATACATGTATTGGTGATACCGTGACACTCTATGCAACTGCAACCGGTACTTCTGTCAAATATCAATGGTATAAAGATTATAGACCATTGATTGGATCAACATCGCCAATTCTTTCCTTCACAGGTATTCGTGAAACTGAATCAGGACTCTATCATTGCATCATGACCGGTCTTGCACCTTGCGATGCCGTTTCTTCCGATACAGCAGTTTTATACATCAATAGACCAATTGATGTATTGAGACAACCAGAAAGCAAAGTTGTTAGCAAAGGTTCAACAGTATCGTTTGAAGTATCAGCAAATGCAAATTATGTGATTGCATATCAATGGAAACGCAATGGTATTGATATGCAAGACAATATGCGTATTAGTGGTGCTCAATCACCAAATCTTGTGATTCGTGATGTTGATAATGCTGATACAGCAGAATATACATGTCTTGCGACCGGTCCAGGAAATTGCGGTTTCATTATTTCACAACCTGCAAAACTCAGTGTATTAAGTGTTGGAATCACAGCTTCACCTGAAGATATTTCCGTATGCGAAGGAAGTACTGCCATTATGAATGTCGGTGCACAAGCTTCACCATCAGGTACAACTCTTGCATATCAGTGGTATAAAGGTAGCGTGAAAATAGATGGCGCGACAATGGCAACTCTTCAAGTGCCAAATGTGAAGAGCACAGATGCTGGTCAATATTCAGTTGAAGTTTCAGCAGTAGGAAATATCGTTGGCAAAGCAATGGCGATTTCAGCACCAGCTACATTGACCGTGAAACCATCATTGGCGATAACCACTGAACCACAAGCATTACAGCAAGGTTGTTTTGGTGATACATTGCGCGTAAGTGTTGCAGCAACAGGAAGCAATGTTTCATATCAATGGTATGCAAATGGTACTGCATTGACAGGTGAAACAGGTTCTACATTTGCCCGCATACTTGATAGCACAATACTTCCAACAGAGAAAGATTATTTCTGTATTATTTCAAGCGACTGCGGAATCGATACTACTCGCATTGCTCGTTATATCACTTTGCCGATTGTTTCTTTTGTGACAACATATCCTGCAGAAGGCATCAATGTTGATTTCGGTAAGGATTATGTCTTCACTGCAAATGCTACCGGTGGCAATCTCAAATACAAGTGGTTTAAGAATGGCGTTGAGATTCCCGGTGCAACTCAAGCATCATATACATTAGTGAAAGCGACCCGCGCTGATCAAAATTCAAAGTATAAAGTTGAAGTTACCGGTGATTGCGGAACCATCACATCCAAAGACATCAATGTCACAGTGGTTGGTCCTGCAAGCATTGATGATGAAGCAACCGCATGGATGCTTAGTAGCAAGCCAAATCCGAATAATGGAGATATGACAGTTCAATTTGCGGTCACAAAACCCGGCATGACATCACTCTTCATTCGTGATGCGATTGGTCGTGAAATTGCACGCTTTGATGCTGGCATGATGGATATCGGAAATTATGAGCATGCATTCTCATTGCAGAATGTGGCTTCAGGTTTGTATTATGTGACAATGCAAAATGCGGGTCAGACAATCACTCGTTCAATGACAATCATCAAGTAAAATTGATTAATTGATATATGCCCTGCTCTCACTGAGAGTGGGGCATTTTTATATCCATGGAATTATTCCCACCCGAAATAGAGATCATTCGCAAACGCGTCAAACGCTTATCACTCAAAGTGAGAGCGGAGGATGAGCGTATCATTTGCACGATTCCATGGTTTGTTACAAAAGCCGATACACTCGCATTCATAGAAAAGAATAGACCCTGGATTGAAAAGCAAAAGCAGAAAATTCGACAGCTTCGCTCTATGCATATACATCGCGAGCCTGGATCCATATTATATATGGGAGAATCCTATCGCGTGGTAACTGTACCCAATGCCACAAATCCAGGTATTGTTAATCATGAAGAGAAGATCATCATCAGTTCAATCAATGTTGATGATCTTTCGCAAAGAAAAGAGTGGTATCGTTTGCAAGCATATGAAGTCCTCCCACCTTTGATTCATGAATCTGCCAAACAACATGGTTTTGCATTCAAGAAAATTAGCATCAAACATCAGAAATCAAAATGGGGAAGCTGTTCCATTGATGGTTCTTTGAATTTCAATATCAAGATGTTGCTCACACCCGACTATGTTATTGAGTATCTCATCATCCATGAGCTCGCGCATACCAGAGAATTTCATCATGGAGATAAATTTTGGCAACTCGTGGAAGAATGCTGTCCGAATTATCTTGAAGCGGAGAAATATCTGCGAACAATAGGGCGAATCCTTGAAATGTAAAATGAGGAATGAAAAATGAAGAATGGTAAATTAAATGTACAAATGGAGAAATGGAATAACCGAAAAATGTAAGAATGAAATGGCGAATGTAGAATTGGTATTCCCCTCTGAATGGGGGGAGGTATGCGAAGCATGACGGGGTGCATACATCGACTCCGCTTGGCGTGCAGCCCTCTGCTGAAACTGTTCGTCGAGCGAAGCCGAGACGAAAACACCACTTGGCATACCCCCACTCCTCGGCTTCGCTCGGGGTACAGCTCCGTAGGAGCGACATCTTAATAGCCCCGTAGGGGCGTCAATCACATTTACGGATATTGCACCGCATAGTGCACCTGCAACAGCCCTGATGAAAATGATGTTGAACCCAAAAGATTGAATTGAATATTGTGATGATTCCTGAATAGTGGAGTTCCTCCACCGATGATTGTAGGAATGATTGAAATGATGCATTCATCGATCATCTTCATATTCAGAAGTGAGTCAATCAACTCCGCTCCTCCATCACAATAGATATGTTTTCCGGATTCACTTTGCAATCTCTTCATCAACTCAGAAAGGTCTCCTGAATAGTACCGTGAGGATGTTTCGGACAATTGTGGATTTCGCGTGATGATATAGAGAGTCTTATCCTCATGGGGAATAATGCCTTGTTTGCAAACCCAATCATAGGTTTTGCGACCAATGATCACGGTATCAATAGTGTCAACAAAAGCATGATAGCCATAATCTTCACCATCTTGTTGAACAATAGACAAAAATGACAGATCATCGCCTTCTCCCGCGATATATCCATCAAGACTCATGGCTATATAGACAATGACTTTTCTCTTATTCATATTACTCCTTGATTCCTGTTGTGTATTCTTATTCAAAAATCACCATTTATGTTCCTTGTTACAAACCCTTGAAACTTTTGTCAATATCGAGCCGTTTTACAGCTTTGAATTGTAACAATATTCATGATAGTATATATGAAAGCACTCCTTCTTGCTCTTTTCTGCCTTTTTACCACAAGCTTCACTACATATGCCCAATTGGACACCAATAATAGGGGACCTATTGTCTATGGCACACTAGTCGATACAAAGCCCGGAATCATCACCATAAAAGAAACTTTACCGGATGGCACATTCGCAGATCGGGAAGTAGCTTATAATACAGATACCGAAATTGCCGGTTGCACCATTGATAGTGTGCAAAGAGGCGTTTTAACATTGGCAATGTTGAATGATCTCGATGTATTTCCTCCATTTGCCCAGCTCATCAAATTTGATGGTT
>JALRFC010000180.1 GCA_023253875.1 Candidatus Kapaibacterium sp. | reverse complement strand
TGCATCATTAGATGCTTTAGCACCAAAACAAATGTATGGAATATACTCTCTATGGGATCCCTCTTATGCCCAAGTACAACCAACAAGTTTGACAATGTCCACGATATATGCATCTGCACTCTTTGGTAATCGTTGGAATGAATCCGGAAATGGTTTTTCAGTCATTCGTGAATTCGATGAATTCAATTTGGACTTATTGCTCGGTGGCATATTCGGTCGTACAGAAGTATTGTATTATTCCGATATGGTCATGGCCAAGAGTATGATGGAAAGTCCGATGCAAAGCCAAAGTAGAATGTCACAAAAAACCAGTACACTATCAAAAGATGCAGAAGTACAATCCCAAGAGCGGATCACGCCACGCATTGCCATGCAAGAAACTGCATTATTTGCTCCATCATTGGACATTCGCAATGGTGAAGTACATATGGAAACTGTCATGCCTGATGCTTTAACACGATGGAATATTCGACTTTTTGCACATGCAAAAGATATGAGCTTTGGTACTCTTGATACATCAATCATATCTCAAAAAGACTTCATGATGACAAGCAATGTCCCACGATTTGTGCGACACGGTGATCAGATGCAACTTCGTTCCACACTCTTTGTTTTGGGGTCCACTACAACGATCAAAGGCAAAGCAACTCTTGCTTATTTTGTAGATGATGATTCTCTCAATGTGAACATGATCACTTCCGACTTCACAGCAAGTATTTCTTCACCGGGTCAAGTGCAATGGAATATCACCATACCAAAAGGACGCAATATTACATGTACGTTCTCCGGTGAATCCGGTTCATATCAAGATGCTGAGAGATATTCCATTCCCATACTTCCTAGTACACTTCCCATCACAGATCGATATCCGATATGGCTCAATCCGGACGTCAATACGTCACAATCCCTTGCATTGGAAGATGCTTCGGACATTCAATCACTTTCAATTCAGCTATCATCAGAACCCTATTGGTATGCTTTGGAAGCGCTTCCGGATCTCATGCAAACATCTTATGGATCAAGTTTGGATCACATGAATCGTTTTTTGTCTTCCATATTTGCAAAGAAATTTGTTCTTGGAAATGCTACCCTGAGTACAGTATTGCGAGATTCCATTATGAAGGGAAGGATATCAGGAAATCTCAATCCGGAAAAAGGTATAACACAAAATGATATTGGTCCTTGGGAATCCGACATGTTATCGCAAAACCAACAAGCGAGCAATATTTCAATCTATGCTGATCCTGAAAAGATTCAAAGAATCGGCGAACATGCATTTGATGAATTACAAAAAATGCAATCCACTTCAGGTGCATTTCCTTGGTTTCCATCCATGTCAGAAAGTCCATATATCACCAGGCAAATGCTGATAGGTTTCGGTATCGCAGAATACTTGAGTTCCATCAGTACTCAAAATAGAGATGCATTCTTTTTGATTAATCGCATGATTGAATGGCTTGATGAGACATACACTAAAGAATTGGAACAAATGTTCAAAAATCTATCCGGTCGAGATACTTTTTCACTGACTTTCTCTGATATACACCATTGCTATGCACGTTCATATTTCCTTACAAATCATCCACTTCCGAATGATGAAAATATATCGAAAATCAAGATTGCTCTTTGGAATGAACGCATGAAACATGGTCTTCAATCCGAAGCAATGATTGCATTATTTTTCAATAGAATTGGTGAAACAGATAAAGCGAAAGCAATGCTTCGTTCTCTTAAGGAAAGAGCAATCACAGATGATCAAGGCATCCACTGGGCAGTACGGTCAAGAGGATTCAATGATGCTGATATAGAAACACATAGTCTGATTATACAAGCCTTCGATGAAATTGAGCAACAGATCGATATTCGTTCCGGAGTATTGACTTATCTCCTCAAACAAAAACAGACACGAAATTGGAGTACACCTTCCGCGACATTATCCGCAACGATGAGTCTATTGAATAATGCCACTTCATGCACAAATAATTCGATAACACTCAACATTGATGGACATCCAGTGACTCCGGAGTTGACAGTATTCCCCGGTATGATGTCAACAAATATCAATGATGCTTCTCGAATCAAACGCATTGACATTACCTCAAATACATCTTGTCCATCATGGGGCGGAGTCTACAGACATCGCATGATGCCATTAAATGAACAATTTTCTACCGCAGAACAAGCATTTAGTGTTTCTCGACACTATCTCAGGACTATCCCCGGAAAAGGCCTCACGCCTCTCAAAGAGGGTGATACACTCTCATTGGGAGAACGAATCACAATTCGAATCAAATTGTCTGCACCTCAGGCAATGAATTATATTCATGTCCAAGATCTCTTCCCTTCTTGTTTTGATATTATGGCTAATAATTCCGAATATCGTCATTATCAAAATGTTTGGGCCTATATTGTACCAAAAGACAAAGCCATGAATTTCTTCATGGATTATCTTCCCAAAGGAATATCAATCGTAGATTATGAAGTAAAAGTTGATAAAACAGGCACATTTTCTAAAGGAATGATAAAGGCATATTCAATCTATGCACCTGAATTTGGCATCACAAATGGCGGAGGAATGATCATTTCAAGCCCATAATATGCCCTGAAATGCTTCGGACAAGTCGCAAAAAATCGCCATTTTTGCAGTATGGATATTTCCGAGCAAAACATAGAATCCAAGCCGATTGTGGCTGATAAACCGAGTACTGCCACGCGCATTTCTCGATTTATCGGACAAATGATCTCTGGACTCTTTCTTCTCTTGATTTTAGGAGTGCTTGGTGGTTATGTATTTGTACAAACAGATATCTTTCGAGAATGGCTGAGACCGGTGCTCATTGAGCAAATCAATGCACGAATCAAGGGGAAAATCTATTTCTCGGATATGAGAATTGATATTTTCCGAGGAATCATACTGCATGATATCTCTTTGACAGCAGCCGGAGACACAGTTCTACAAGCCAATGATGTGTCCATTTCTTATACATTGGAAGCTCTCCTCAATACATCCATAAGCATCAGCACACTCACGCTTGATCACCCCAAAGTCAAAATACTTCGCTCGAAAGATAGCACCTGGAATATTGAGCATATTCTCTTCCCTGTTCCTGAAGACCCCAAAAAACCTCCCTTCGATTGGCAGATTACACTTGAAAATCTAGAAATATGTGAGGGCACGATACGGATTCATGATTCCTTGTCGCCAGCAACACCATCCATATTCAATGCGGGTGATGTGGCACTTCAAGATGTCAATCTGATCATGTCCGGCAAGGCATTTCCGGGAATACATAGATATGACATTGATATAGCTTCTTTCTCTGCAAAGGAGCTTAATAGCGGATTAAGTGTGAGTGATGTTTCGCTTCAGGCATTGCATCAAGAAACAGGCATTGTCATCAAATCACTGAAAGTAATCACTCCAAGAACAAGTTTTCAAGCTTCAGCCAGAGCAGATGGACTGGATGTGTTTGCTCCCACATTTGCAGAAAAAGTTCGTATAGCCCCAATGTCAATTTCATTTCTATCGGAACGATTTGATTCCGATGAATTGAGGACATTTTTTCCGGATCTGGGCATATTCGGTGTGTATGATCTTGAACTTGAGGCCGATGGTACATTGAATGAGATCAATGTTGCTCATCTAGAGATTGGGACTAAGCAATCACGATTAAAAGTGGCAGGTGTTCTTAAAGACATTGATAATGCAAAACATCTATTTTTCAATGCTGAGACAATAGGGCAGTCTACCATTGATTATGATATGCTGACACAACAAATACCTGCACTTGCCTTACCATCCTTGCCATTTTTGGGGAATGTCACATTCAATTCATTGCTCGTCAAAGGAAAACCATCCGATTCATTGCATATTCAGCTTGATGCACTCACGAAATCAGGTACACTGAATGGATTTACAAATCTCACATTCAGAAATCCCGAATTAGGATATGTCGGTGACTTACAATTCACCAATCTAAATCCCGGCGCAGTATTACAAGATGAGCAATTGAATGGCAATGTGAATATGCATCTGGTCATTGCCGGCAAAGGAACCACATTGCCCACATTGGACGCTGCGATTCGTGTAGAGGCAGGTCCATCACGTTTGGGAGAATATGGTATTTCATCAATGCTTTTTGATGGTCATGCATCTGAAGCAGGACTTTTGATCATTGATACAGCACAGGTGATATTCAAAGAAGCAGTTCGAGGAATGGATGAATTTGAAACAGAATTGCGTTCAGCATTTCGAAT
>JALRFC010000017.1 GCA_023253875.1 Candidatus Kapaibacterium sp. | reverse complement strand
ACACATCCCGCCATATTGAGAGAGATTGGTAGATTACGAGAATCTGCTTTCAGGGAAGTTGGCGAAGGTACCGGAAAAGCTCTTGATCTAGATATTTTCGATTCTGAATATGATCAATTGATTCTGCATAAAACAGGACATGGCATCATTGGTGGATATAGAATTGGAAGAACTGATCATGTGCAGTCCGTATTTGGTAAGAATGGTTTATATACCCAAACATTATTCCAGTATTCACAAGAATTTCATCAGAGAATGCCCAAAGGTCTTGAATTGGGTAGAGCATTCATTTGCAAAGAATTTCAACGTTCATTCCTCCCGCTTCAGTTATTATGGAAAGGAATAGGGGCATATATTCACAAACAATTACAGTATCGCTATTTATTTGGAAGCGTAAGCATCAGCAATAACTATCATCCATTGTCAAAGCAATTGATCATCTCATATTTGAAAGAACATTGTTTTGACAATGAGTTTGCCTCTTGTATCAAAGCGAAACATCCTTTTCTCTTCAGCAAACAGTATCATGCATTTCAGACGATGATTGGTACTCAGAATATCCATTCCGATATCGAAGTCATCAATAGCATGATCATGGAGATTGAGCCTGATGGAAAAGGCATTCCGATATTAATTCGACAGTATATGAAACTTGGAGGGAAATTCTGTGGTTTTGGCATCGATCCTGCTTTCAACGATGCGGTTGATTGTCTTGTCATGATTGACTTATTGAAAGCAAACAATTCAATGCTCGAGCGTTATATCGGTGAAGATGGCCTGAATGAATTCAGAAATTTTCATCTTTGCAATACTACGCATCACTTTTCACAGATTTACTAGAGGTTTTTATGGCTTTGTCTGTCGGACATACCGCACCAGATTTTACCTTGGTCGATAATACATTGACCCCACACACATTGAGCTCCTATTCAGGCCAATCAGTCATTCTCGCATTCTTCCCTGCAGCATTCACAGGCGTTTGTGAGAAAGAAATGTGTACATTCAGAGATAATTTGGGCACACTTGCATCGGCAAATGCCAAGGTTTTTGGCATCAGCGTAGATCTTCCATTCAGTGCAGATGCGTTCTCCAAGAAAAATGAATTGAATTTCCCGATTCTTTCCGATATGAATCGTGAAGTCACAAAGGCATATGATGTGCTTTTTCCAAATCTTGCGAATGTACCTGGACTCGATGTAAGTGCTAGAGCAGTATTCTTGATTGATGGCCAAGGCATCATCCAATATGCCGAAGTCACTGAAAATCCTGGCGTCGAACCAAATTATGAAGCCATTATGTCTGCAGCTTCAGCATTATAATCCGAAAAGTTATCCACAAGCCCTTTTGGATCCTCTCTGAAAGGGCTTTTTTTATGTCAATTCCGTAGTTTTCGGATTCACATTTAACAGATATACCATGTATTCAAGACGACTTCTAGCACTTTTGTTCTCTTCTATCTTTTTCATTGGATGTACCGAGGAACAACAAGAACCCAAAGATGAAATGCCCGGCGGTGAAATCACTCAGGAATTCGCTCCTACTGCACCTCAAATACAAATCGGAGCTCCTGCCCCTGATTTTACGATGAATGACATAGAGGGCAAACCTTTTACACTCTCCTCTTTGAAAGGAAAAGTGGTCATGATAGATTTCTGGGCAACATGGTGTCCGCCTTGCATCCGCTCCATACCTGAAGCCAAAAGCATTTGGAATACATATAAGAAGAAAGACTTTGTGCTTTTGGGTATTTCCTTGGATAAAGATCTAGACACATGGAAACAATATGTCAAAGAGCAGCAAATGTCTTGGACACAAGTTGCTGATGGTAATTTTTGGGACAATAAAGCCGCCATGCTCTATGGTATTGGTTCCATTCCAAGCGTGTGGATACTTGATCAAGAAGGCAATGTTGCATTGAAAGATGTCAATCCACTTTCCGAAGGCGAGGCAATCCGAGCAAAAATCACGGAATTGCTCACTAAGAAATAAAGAGCAATACGGTATATTCGCAGACGTGAATTAGCAATCATTAGAAAAACCATAGGAAATCACCATGACTCAACATGAATGCGACCTCGTTGTCGTTGGAAGCGGTCCAGGCGGATATGTAGCCGCAATCCGTGCATCTCAACTTGGCCTTAAAACCATTTGCGTAGAAAAGGACAAACTCGGTGGAGTATGCTTGAATGTTGGATGTATTCCAAGCAAATCTCTCCTGAAAAATGCCGAGTATATGAACTTTTTCAAGAATGCATCTGATTTTGGATTCAATATTCAAAAAATGGATGTTGACTTTTCACGTGCAATTGATAGAAGTCGTGAAGTTGCAGATCGTATGTCAAATGGCGTGAGTTTCCTCTTCAAGAAGAATAAAGTACAACAAGTGACAGGACATGGTACTGTCCTTTCTCGTTCAAAAGTAGAAGTTCGTGATCCGAAAACGAATGCAGTCACTGATACGATTTCCTGCAAAAATGTGATTATTGCAACAGGCGCACGCACGCGCATGTTCCCTTTCATCGAAGTTGATCACAAGCATGTTTGGACTTCCACCGATGCAATTTTCCAAAGAGAAAATCCGGGTTCACTCATCGTTATCGGCGCAGGTGCAATTGGTGTAGAGCTTGCGTATTTCTACAATGCCTATGGTACAAATGTCACCATCGTTGAAATGATGCCGAATATCGTGCCGGTCGAGGATATTGATGTATCCAAAGAATTGGAACGTAATTTCAAGAAAGCCGGAATGAATATACTCACACAAACAAGAGTAATATCTGCGAAGCCAACCAAAAAGGGCGTCGAAGTTCTTGTTGAGAAAAAAGATGGAACACAAGAAACCCTCATCGCAGATCGCGCATTGAATGCTGTCGGTGTTCAAGCAAATATTGAAGGAATTGGACTTGAGCAATTGGGCGTGAAAATGGAAAGAGGTTGGATTGTAGTAGATTCATATCTTCGCACCAATGTCGAAGGCGTCTATGCCATCGGTGATGTTGCAGGTCCACCATGGCTTGCACATAAAGCATCAGCTGAAGGTATTGTGTGTGCTGAGTTCATCGCCGGACATGAAACACATGGAGTGGATTATGACAATATTCCCGGATGTACCTATTGCAATCCTCAAGTTGCAAGTGTCGGTCTTACCGAAGCGAAAGCAAGAGAAGCCGGTCATGAAATCAAGGTTGGTAAATTTCCATTCACTGCATCCGGTAAAGCACATGGCATTGGTAAAACAGCCGGTTTTGTGAAGCTTATTTTTGATGCGAAATATGGCGAACTTCTTGGTGCCCACATGATTGGTCCTGATGTCACCGAAATGATTGCAGAACTTGGTCTTGCCCGTTCATTGGAAGCCACAGGTCCAACCTTATTCAAGACAATTCATGCTCATCCAACTCTCTCGGAAGCAGTGATGGAAGCTGCTGCAGGAGCTTGGGGTGAAGCGGTGAATTTCTAAGATATCATCAAAAAAACACGCAAAGGTGTCTGATATTCAGACACCTTTTTTTATGTCTTTGTGAAACTCAGTACTTTGCAAGAACATAATCAGATCATACATCTCATGTTCAATCAATCAATCTCTCAGCATATCTATTCATTACTTGATGAAGTACCTTCACTACAAGAAGATGCACTTGAGCATGGTGTACTTTTTGGTGAATATGAAGATATACTCAATGATATCATCTCATTGATTTTATCATCAGAATTACAATTATTCACCTCGAACATAGCTCGATGGACTTTTCTCATTCAGAAATATCCTCAATACAAACAGGCCGGAATATTATATGGAAAGTTTACACTCATTAAGAAGCATACGAATATTCCTGATCGCCTAGAAAAAGCTAGAGTATTATGTCGAACAATTCTCTTGATATTCGCTAATCCGAATGAAGAAATCACTTCTGATATTCCGTATCTACATGATGAAGAGATACAGTTCGAAGTAGCCTTACTTCGAGGTACGATTCAATCATGGGAACAATTCAAGCATCACACACATATCATATGCAGAGATGAATTTCAGCGGATATTCCATGTAGATATTTTGGATATTCATACATCTTGCAAAAAACTCTGGATTGGTGCGACGATGCATTTCATGCATTGCATGAAGTCCCAGCAATCAGATCATTATCATTCAACAGAATCAACATTGTGTATCATCGAACCGGATATACTTTTCACAGCAACGGATATTGCTGAATGTTGTGGTAATGGAGAGCATATTTCCATCGGATCAATGTTTATCAGAAAATTCGCCAAGAAGCAATCCGGTATAGCATTGCTGGCCGGTATCATCATAGGTAATTGGTTGGATGCAGAGATTGCAAAGGAATCAAAGCTTCCTCAAGATATCATTACTGAAACAATCAAAAGCATGCCATTACAAGCATTGTCAGCGATACGTGATGCAGTTGACTTGGAAAGACTTACTCTGCTTTGTCAAGAACTCATTCAATCTCTTGGTGAAACACTTGATTCATTTGATGGGGATGATGTTTCAACAGAGACAACATTCCTTGCACCGCATTATGGATTAATGGGAAGATTGGATATTCTAATGGAATATGCAGATGATCCTCTGAGAAAAACTGTCATTGAATTGAAATCAGGCAATCCCCCTTCAATCGGATTACCGGTGAATCTTTCCGGTTTCATTATACCAATGGGTGCTTGGAAAAATCATGTGATTCAAGTTGCATGTTATAATCTCCTTCTTGATTCCGCCTTCCCCAATCGAAAAGGAGAAAGTCGTCTGCTGTATGCAAAAGACATGCAATCACCCATTCGTAATGTGATGAATTCACATCATGCAAAGAGAGAAGCAATCATCATCAGAAATGCAATCATGTCACTTGAGCATGATATCACCAATAGGCAGTTCGCTTCATTCACATATCTGTTCTCGGATGCTGAACTTGCTGAAATGCCACCTTTTACAAGAGAAGAAGTTAGTACATTCATGTATGCATTTTCTTCATTGGACACATTATCCTCACTGTATTGGCTTGCCACAATGTCTTTCATCGTGCGAGAACATCATAGTGCACGCATAGGGAATGGAAATAGACAAGGACTCTCCTCTTTATGGAAATGTTCTATTGATGAAAAACAAGAGCAATTATCCGCTATCGGTTATCTAATCATTGATACTGAATGTTCAGATTTTGAGTGTTTTCATATAAACTTGCGATATACAACACATACAGTCAGAATATCCTCTTTGAGAAAAGGAGACATCATTCTCTTGTTTCCTCATGATGCTTTGAAGGAATCAGGGAATATTCAAGGACATATTCATAAAGGAGTCATCAAGAATATTCAAGAAGACAGCATCACGATCAGTTTGAGAAATAAACATGCAAGTAAGGATCATTTTCTCAATGAAGAGACGCTTTGGTGCATAGAAGCCGATGGAGGAAATGAGTCGCTATTCTCGGGCATACTACGATCAATGGGAGATTTCATGCGAGCAGATAAAGACAAAAGATCTGTAATACTCGGCAAGAGTAGACCCCGTATATCAGAGCCATATTCAGGCGACTTACCTGACTTTTTACATGAAACACAACAAGTGCTATTGAGAAAGATTCTTGGATGCAAGGATTATTTCTTGGTACAGGGTCCACCCGGTACAGGTAAGACATCTGCGCTGATCAGTACGCTCACAAAAGTACTTCATGAAGATCCAACAGAGAACATTATGCTCTGTGCATTCACCAATCGAGCAGTTGATGAATTATGCGCAGTTGTTAAAAAACTTGGAATACCCTTCCTAAGACTTGGAAGTAAGCAAGCGACTGCCTTCCCTGAAGAATCTCTGCAATCATATGCAGAACAGTTATCACTTGAGGAATTACGTGATTTTATGAAGTCCAATCGGATCATCATTTCCACTGTTTCAACAGTACATACACATACTGAAATTTACGATTGGTGTGCAATCACGACAATGATCATTGATGAAGCTTCGCAATTACTTGAACCGCAATTATCGGGTATCCTGACTCATGCGAATAGATTCATTTTGATTGGCGATGAACGACAATTACCAGCAGTCATCACGCAAGACATGAATGGAACAACTGTGAATCATCCCCTCTTTGCTGAAATTGGACTCACTGATTTTAGAATGTCATTATTCGAACGATTATTGAGACAATGCATTAAGCATGGAGATAATCATGCCTTTGGTATGCTCACAATGCAAGCAAGAATGCATGAAGATATTTCGAGCATTGTCAGCACTATGAATTATGATGACAAATTAATGGTCATGAATCCTTGGCAGAGTTCTGAATATGATATTCCGCTTCCCGCATATCCTCGATTGACATGGATTTCAACATATCCCGAATTTCAATATAAAATTCATAAAGCTGAAGCACAATTATCCATTGACCTTGCATTGGAAGCAATGAATAATGGGAACTGTGATTCAATTGGAATCATCACGCCATTCCGATCACAGATCGCACTCATTCAATCGCTCATACCGGAATATGCGAAAGATATCATTACTGTTGATACCGTCGAGCGTTTTCAAGGTAGTGAACGAGATCTGATCATTATATCACTGGCAATTCACAATGTGCATCATATGAAGGGTATTGAATCAATTGTGGAAATTCAGGGTGAAATCATCGATAGGAAATTAAATGTGGCATTGACACGAGCAAGAAAGCAGTGTATCATCTTGGGCGCACCATCGGCATTACACCACGATTCACCCTATCATACACTTTGGAAAACACTCAACAATGCACATTAATACAGCCGAGCCCCAAAGATAGCAGTTCCTATTCGTACATGCGTTGCACCTTCTTGAATTGCAATGGAAAAGTCATCACTCATCCCCATTGAACATACATTCCATTCTTGTTGCTCAGGAATATATCCATTGACTTGTTCATGCAATGTCCGCAATTGCGAAAACTCTTTTATCAATTGCTTTATATCATCTGTCGCGGTCGGTATAGTCATCAATCCCCGCAATCGAAGATATTTCAATTCAATGATTTTTTCAAAATAGTCCTGTATGGCATCAGGATGAATACCCGATTTCGACATTTCACCTGAAGTATTGATCTGAATCAGTATATCTGTTCTCTTTCCAGCTTTTTCTGATAATCTATTGATCTCTTCTGCCACAGATATGGTTGAACATGAATGAATCATCGAGGCATGAGGAATGATATACTTTATCTTATTTGATTGAAGAGATCCAATGAAATGCCATTCAGGAGAAAAATGAGATTGTTGTGCTTCTGATATTTTGTCCCTGAATTCTTGAGCATAATTTTCTCCAAAAACCCTGGCACCGGCTTCCCATGCATGTGTGATGGCATGTAGTGGATGCATTTTTGAAACGGCAATAATTGTTACAGAATCAGGATTTCGACCACAAGCAATTGCACATTCAGCTACTTCATGACTAATTTTTTTCCAGTTTTCAGAAATGGAAGTATGTTCGGACATATCAAAGTCCTTCTTTGATTTTGCGTGCAAGGGTTAGCACCGCATTCACATAGTCATTGCTATTATTATAGTGATAAACAGCCTTTTCATGATCTTTGACATTTGGTCCCCAGCCATTTGTTTTCAGATAATTCGCAATGCTATGTATGGCATCTTCACTGGAAAACAAATCTCTATCACCATCTTTGTCTCCATCAACAGACCAACGCACATAGCTTGAAGGTAAGAATTGACTCCAACCAAATGCACCTGCAGTTGAGCCATATAAAGTCGTATAGTCTTTATGGTATTGTTTTCTAATCGTATCCAATGCCAAAATTTCACCGAAAGCCCATTTTGCTTTTTTCTCTGCTCTTGCAATGATGCGTTTATCCAATGAATCTAATTCAGAAGGATTGGGTGGAGGATTTTCAGCACGTAAAGCTTGTTTGTTTTTCTCAATGTTTTCAGGTTCAGCAGCCAATGCAATCGTGAAGAATACACTAGGAACATAATATTTCCCTGTATAAGAACCGAATTTTGTTTCGACCCACAAAATGGAAGTGATTACCTCGGATGGGACGCCATATTCTCTCTCGGCATTTACCAATATCGCTTTATGTTCTTTGTAAAATGCGATGGAAGATGACACTGCTTTTGGAGAGAAATTATGCGAATAATCAACTTTTTTACGATATCCAGTAACATTGATTTTGACAAGGCTTTCTTCAAATTTCAACTTAGGGTCTTGGAGAAAAGTCAATAATGAAGTTGTATCCAAGCCTGCATCAAGGAGTGGATCAATAAGAGGAGCAAATGGTGAAGTCAAAAGGAATGAGTGTTCTCTCAAAAAAGCAGAACGCTCTGCAAGTTTTTTACCTGCAGGCGATAATTCTCCCGACTCAGACATCGGCTCGGATGAAGTACATCCAATGAGACTTACGATGAAAATCATCAAGACAAATGTACTGATGGATAGTATTATCCCAAATCGCTCTTTATTCTGTTTCAACTGTTGCTCCGAATACATACTCTATTCAATAGTTCCAAGCAATAGAAGTGCCAATGAATGGATTAGACATAAAAAAAGGCATCGAAAAACGATGCCTTGATGTGATCCCAACGGGATTCGAACCCGTACTGCCACCTTGAAAGGGTGGTGACCTAACCATTAGTCGATGGGACCGCGCTGTAAAAACAGAATGCAAAGATAGAGACTTTTCTGAATTCACCCAAACGGAATTTCTCTAACATCTATCATTATTCTTGAACAGTGATTCAAAATTGGGTAAAAACAGTAGTTTTCGACATGAAACACACACATACTACTCGAATTTCACTGGCAGAGTTTCTGGTTTTATCGGAAAAGCATATAGTATTCGATGTCAGAAGTGAGTCTGAATATGCCCATGCGCATATTCCTGGGGCATTGAGTTTGCCTATTTTTTCTGATTCCGAAAGAGCAGAAATCGGCACTGCATATAAGCAAATTTCCAAAGAGTCCGCCATTGAATTGGGCTTTCGATACTTTGGCCCTAAACTCAATGACTATATTAAGATCGTACAATCTCATGAAATTCAGAAGGATGCAACAATCCTCATTCATTGTTGGCGAGGCGGAATGAGAAGCGAAGCCATGGCATGGCTTATGAATTTTTATGGATTTGATGCTCTCGTTTTAGAAGGTGGATACAAATCATATAGGAATCATGTATTGTCAATATTCAATACTGCACTTCCCGCTTTGATTCTGGGTGGTTATACAGGTTCCGGCAAAACTGAAATTTTGCATGAGCTTCTACAAATGCATGAGCCTATTCTCGATTTGGAAGGTATTGCATATCATCGAGGTTCATCATTTGGATCTATTGGATGTCCGGAACAAACTTCACAGGAATTTTTCGAAAATCGGCTTGCTCATGCATATCCACCTGATTCTATAGATTTTATATGGATAGAAGATGAAAGTAGAAAGATTGGACGGAATATTATACCACAGCAATTACATGCGAGTATTCGAACAAGACCTCTCATATTCATAGATATACCTCGAGAAGCACGATTGCACTGGCTAGTCGACCAATACATACAATATGATACCGAATTACTTGCTCAAGCAATTCATAGAATCGGAAAACGCTTGGGGGGATTACACATGTCGAAAGCTCTTTCTGCATTGGAGAGCAATGATCTTTATGGCTGTTTTGACATCGCATTGCAGTATTATGATGATACATATGCATATGGACTTTCAAAAAGAGATCAATCATTGATTCATCGATTGGAATTGCAAGAGGTGAATCATCATGCGAATGCAGAGGCCATTCTTGAGTTTTCAACTTCTATAAAAAAAGGAATGCATCAATGATACATTCCTTAGAATTTCATCTCAATCTCAAGAGAATCAGGTTCCCTCTTGATAATTGGTTGCATAATCAATTTGCTCTTGTGTGAGTCTATCAACAAAAAGACCCATCGTTTTCAATTTGAGTTCTGCGATATATTCATCTTGCTCCACAGGTATATCAATCACTTCGACGGGCAATTTCTGACCCGCTCTATGGGATTCTACCAATTTGACATGGCAAAGGAATTGATTCGCGAATGACATGTCCATAACTTCTGATGGATGTCCTTCTGCTGCTGCCAAATTTACGAGTCTTCCTTCAGCAAGCACATAAATTCTGTGGCCATTTTTCAATGTATACTCTTCGCAATTTTGACGAATGGTACGTTTCTTCACAGATATTTCTTCCAATTCACCAATATTGATTTCGCAGTCATAATGTCCTGTATTGCAGACAATCGCACCATCTCTCATAGATTCAAAATGATGCTTGCGAATGATATCTTTCATTCCTGTTGCAGTACAGAAAATATCACCAATTTTTGCAGCTTCATCCATTGTCTTGACTTCATATCCTTCAAGTACACCTTTGATGGCTGCAGTTGCCTTCACTTCTGTAATGATCACATTTGAGCCCATACCTGATGCTCTTTTCGCAACACCTGCACCGCAATGTCCATGTCCTGCCACAACAAAGTTCTTACCAGCGAGCATAACACTTGTTGCGCGAAGGATACCATCAAGAGTTGATTGACCTGTTCCATATACATTGTCAAAATCCCATTTGGTTTCAGCATCATTTACGGCAAATACGGGATAATACAATTTACCATCTGCAGAACGAGCGCGTAAACGATGTACGCCGGTGGTTGTTTCTTCGGTACCACCGATCACATCATTCTTTGCATATTCAATCATTTTTTCATGAACGGTATTGATCAAATCACATCCATCATCCAGAGTAAGATGTGGTCTATTGTCGAGCGTGCGATCAATACACCAGTAAAAATCTTCATGATTACCATGCCATGCATATATGGAAATTCCAGCTGCTGCAAGTGCGGCGGCTACTGCATCATTTGTTGACAAAGGATTGCAACCTGACCAATACACTTCAGCACCAGCTGCTTTGAATGTTTCAATCAAGACAGCAGTTTCTTTTGTTACATGCAAACAACCTGCAAGGCGATATCCTGCGAAAGGTTTTGTCTTTTCAAATTCTTTACGAAAATGCATCATGACAGGCATATTTGCTTCTGCCCAATCAATCAATTTTCTCCCCTCTTCTGCGAGAGAAATATCACGAACACAATATGAACCCTGCACTTCGCTGAAAGAACCTTGTTCATGTTTCTGTGGGATATTGAGTGTTTCTACAGACATTGTATACAACTATAAAAAGTGAAAAAATTCAGATTACGAAAGCGATGAAAACAATGGAACCAAGTCCAACTGTTCCCATGGGAATTCATTTCTTCCAAAATGACCATAAGCGGCTGAGGCACGATAGATAGGTCTTTGCAATTGCAAGCGATCAATGATGCCTTTGGGTGATAAATCTATATGTGTTAAGATGAATTGACTAAGCACTTCCGATGCAATGGTGCCGGTTCCATGCATGTCAACAAGCAAAGAGACAGGTTCTTTCACGCCAATTGCATATGACACTTGTATCGTACATTGATCAGCCAATCCTGCAGCTACAATATTCTTTGCAAGATATCTTGCAGCATAAGCAGCTGATCTATCTACTTTGGTTGGATCTTTACCGCTGAATGCTCCGCCTCCATGTGGTGCTTTACCACCATAAGTATCAACAATGATTTTTCTTCCAGTCAGACCGGTATCGCCATGGGGTCCACCGATTTCAAACTTTCCAGTGGGATTAATGTGAAATACCGTTTCAGGGCTTATCATTTCTGATGGTATGACTGCGGGAATAACATGTTGCTTGATATCTGAAGCTATGTGTTCTTGTGTTACACCGGGATCATGTTGGGTGGAAATCACGATTGTATTGATTCCTTCAATTGTTCCGGCATCATTATATGCTATGGTGACTTGTGCTTTGGCATCAGGTCTGAGATATGGCATAAGTTCACTATGATTCTTTCGAATATCAGCCAATTTCTCAACCAATTTGTGAGCATACATCAGAGCTGCTGGCATATACTCAGGAGTTTCTGTGCAGGCATATCCAAACATCATGCCTTGATCTCCTGCACCTCCTTTATCTACACCTTGAGCAATATCTCCTGATTGCTTATTGATCACATTGATAACTGCACAAGAATCTGCATCGAAACGATATTCTGCTTTTGTATAACCGATTTCACGAATCACATTTCTAACGAGTTTGGGTAAATCGATATATGTATTAGTTGTGATTTCGCCACCAACCACGATCATACCGGTTGTGGCGAAGCATTCACAAGCCACTCTTCCCATTGGATCTTCAGCTAGAACTGCATCGAGAACTGCATCAGATACTTGATCGCAAATTTTATCGGGATGTCCTTCAGACACTGATTCGGATGTAAAAAGATATGCCATGAATTCAGAAATGAGTTGTGAATGAAAACTTAACTTCTATCAATCTCGCTGGAGTCTCCCACATTGAGTCTGGAGAACTTTCCTTTGACAATTGCATTATTACCGATGATTGATTGTTCCAGCATTGAAGCAGTGACTGTTGCGCCATCACTGATGATGGAGTCTTTCACCACACTGTCAACTACTTTTGCACCTGCAGCCACTGTGGCATATGGACCAATCACAGAGCGCTCTATATGAGCTTTGGAAGATACGAATGCAGGTGGAATGATCACAGTCCCATCAATTGGATGTGGTATGGACATTCCATCAAGCAAATATCTGTTTGTGGAAAGCAATGTTTCCGGTTTTCCGCAATCATACCAGCCTTCCACAGGAAATGTAGTGAACTTTTCACCACGATCTATCATCATTTGCAAGGCATCAGTCAATTGATATTCATCACGAGTGCGAATATTATTGTCTATCATTTCATCAAGACAATTAACAAGGAGTCTCGGATTATTGATGAAATAGAGTCCAACAAGAGCAAGATTCGTGGTTGGATTTTCAGGTTTTTCAATCAATGTTGAAATGAATCCTTTTTCCATTTCCACAACACCAAATCTTCTGGGATCTTCCACGCTTTTCACGCCAAGTGTAGAAAAACCGGAATTGGTGGCGAGGCTTAGATCTACATCAAAAATGGTATCACCAAGAATGATCAGTAATGGTTCATCGCCAATGATTTGTTCTCTAGCAATCCAAATGGAATGACCAAGCCCAAGTCTTT
This sequence comes from Candidatus Kapaibacterium sp., assembly GCA_023253875.1. Taxonomy (GTDB): domain Bacteria; phylum Bacteroidota; class Ignavibacteria; order Kapaibacteriales; family UBA961; genus UBA961. Next base: position 2,486 of record JALRFC010000017.1, on the reverse strand, counting down.
CTTCTTGATAAATGAAATTGACTTTGAGATTATGATGCTTGCGAACATATTCCTCAACAAGATCACCCATATAGCCAACAATGATGGTTGCCTCATCAATGTCATGAGCTTGTAAAGCATCAAGGATATGGCCAAGAATTGGTTTGCCTGCAACGTTCAGCAATACTTTTGGCAAAGTATAGGTAAAAGGTCTGAGTCTCGTTCCCACGCCCGCAACAGGGATGATCGCTTTCATCGTTTTACTATGTCCTTTTAATGATCCTGCAATCCGCGCCCACTTTTTTTGAGGCGTTCAGAACTTGTCAATTCAATCACAACAGCATCAAGCACGCCATTGATGAATACATTGCTTTTATCAGTTGAATATCCTTTTGCCAATTCAATGATTTCATTGATAGTGACTTTTGTTGGAATCTGCGGATAATGAATCAATTCCGCAATAGCCATGCGAAGGAGTATGCGATCAATCAATGCTATCCGATCCAATTCCCAATTTTGGGCGAATCGTTCGATGAGTCCATCAGAATATTCCATTTCTTCGAGCGTATGAGCTGTCAATTCACGAATGAATATCAACTCATCATCACCCCAATTGATTCTGGTATCAGATTCGAGTTCCATGATTTCATCTGGAGTGAGCAATTTCTTCGGCTCTGATTCCTGATCATTGAATGCGAAATCTCTATTCACAATATGAGGGAATACCTCTTCCCATGCAATCTCATCAGTGGAACATGCAACAAGCAATTGCATGACTTTCTCACGTGCTTTTCTTCTTGTTCCGACGATTTGTCGGTCATTGCTTAATGGAAAAGAAGCTGAATCTTCACTTTTGATGGCCATTATGAACCGGGAGAAGATTGTGAACGATTGATGACAGTCTTTCCGGAATATGTTCTATGTACATGGGCAACTGATGCAATACGCTCTTCAGCCAATGCATTGGATGCTTCGATGGTCAAAATATTTCGCTCATCAGACATAGCATAAATACGGAGAAGCGTATCATAAATACCTTCATTTTTACGCAATACGGAATCTTTATTATATCCATCCACTTCGCTTGCAACATTCATCAAACCACCTGCATTGATCACATAATCAGGTGCATAGAGAATACCGCGTTCTTTCAACATTGCGCCATGTTTTTTCTCATCTGCCAATTGATTATTGGCACCACCGGCAATCAATGCACATTTCAATTGTGGAATTGATTCATCATTCAAAATTGCTCCAAGTGCATTTGGAGAAAGAATATCGCATTCCATGCCGAGAATGGTGTCAGGCTCAACATAGATTGCGCCTGTTCTATCAGCCAAAGCCAATGCTTTCTCTTTGAAAATATCAGTGACAAACACTTTCGCACCGTCTTTTACAAGATGTTCAACAACATAACTAGCAACATTTCCTGCACCTTGAACGGCAACTGTCATTCCTGAAATAGATTCTTTACCCATTTGTTTTTTTGCAGTGGCTTTAATACCGCAATACACTCCATATGCAGTGAATGGAGATGGATCTCCACTGCCGCCGGGGCCTTCAACACCGGTGACAAATTGAGTTTCAGTACGAATGAATGACATATCACGAACATTGGTATTGACATCTTCAGCTGTGATATATCTTCCACCCAAAGATTCCACTGCTTTCCCATAAGCACGGAATAAACCTTCTGATTTTTGGGTACGAGCATCGCCAATAATCACGCCCTTTCCACCACCAAGATTCAATCCTGCAACAGCAGCTTTATATGTCATGCCTTTTGAAAGTCTAAGTACATCAGTCAATGCATCCGCATCATTTGCATAATTCCACATTCTGGTACCGCCAAGTGCCGGACCAAGAACTGTATTGTGCACACCGATGATAGCGCGCAAACCGGTTTTAGGATCTGAATAAAAGAGCACTTCTTCATGCCCATAATCCACGAGAGAATCGAAAATATTCATTGTCATGCTCATGTAGTGACTAAGATGAATTCATACGGAATGCAAGGTCTACACAATTCCGAGACTGCAAAATTAGGAAAAAACAAGGGTTTTATAAGCCGTTTGGGGATAAATTACATGTATGCAAGTTACATGAGAATAAAGCTCACGGAAAGCACATTTGAGCAAAAGATTCAATGTTTGTAACTTGCCTTCACATCATTAGGAAGATTTGACATGACTGTATATCAACAAAAGCTTTTTTCGCTGTTTTTTGCCATATTATTGGGTATTTCACTCATTTCATGCGATATGGGAAATAGTCCGGCGATCAATGTTCCTCAACCTGCTTCTGAATTACGGGCAACGTCATATGGACCGAATGCCATTCGTCTGGCGTGGAAACCTTCTCGTACCACCGTGATAGGTTATGATGTTCAAGTGATGGATGAGTTTAGAAGTATACAAAAAATAGTTCAAGTTGGGCGTGATTCTGCTGCTATCATTCGTGATTTACAAGAAGGAAAAGTGTATACATTTAGGGTTTTTGCCAGATCT
>JALRFC010000179.1 GCA_023253875.1 Candidatus Kapaibacterium sp. | reverse complement strand
ATATTCAACAATTACTCTATTCAACCAAAAAGTAAATTTCTATGTATCATATAGCCGCAATCGGTTTTACCGCCGCCATTTGTTCGACATTTGCATTATTACCTCAAGTCATTCGCGTTTGGAAAACCCGAGAAACAGATCAATTATCCGGTGGAGCATTTGTTCTCATGTTTGTTGGCGCCATTCTATGGTTCACATATGGTGTATTGCGTGAAGACATCGTGATTATCTCCGCAAATTCAATCACATTACTCTTCATTGCATATATCATTGTCATAAAGGCAAAGAATACATATTCTCCCAATCAGAAAGGAATGTCATCATGAAGACATATCGATTCATTGTTCGATGCATTTTATTGATTGGTTCATCTCTTTCGGCTTTTGCACAACAACCTCTCATTATGATTCCGGCTACTCCTACTCAAAGTGATTCCATTACCATCTTTTTTAATGCTGAACAAGGCAATCAAGCTTTGAAGGATTGGAAAGAAGATATTTATTTTCACTCAGGAGTGATTACACAAAAAAGTGCGACAAATACTTCTTGGCAGCATGTTCGTGGTGAATGGGGCAAAGCCATTCCTGAATTAAAGCTCAATCGTGAAAGTGAAAATCTGTATTCAATGAAAATACATCCAAGAAGTTTTTATGGAGTAAATGCAGATGAATCCATTCTGCGATTGGCATTCGTCTTTCGAAATGCTGATGGCAGCAAAGCAGCAAAACAGAGAGATGATCGAGACTTTTATCTGGATTATCCCGGCTCGGATTCGCTCAAGTCAATCAATGAGATCATACTGGAAAGTCTAAGTAAAGATGAAAGTCCAAAATCAGACTCACTTTTTTGTCGCGGATATTTTCAAGACAGTTTGGGATTGATTTTATATGTGGGTGATGAGAAGATTTCCATTGAGAATTTTGGAGAAAATATTCTTCGCTTCAGTCTTGACACAACTGAATTTCCAGCAATCAAGAATAAGCAAGCCATAATTGGAGGAAAAACAAATCATCAATTCATGGCAATCGATGCAGGCGCTTTTTTTCAATTCAAATCTTTGAATAATGCAATAAGTCTACTCATACAAAAACAACCATTTTCAATTTCTGTGTTTCGTGATAGCATACTCGTATTCAAAGAAGATCGTGGACTGTTTTTCAAGCCTCAATCCAGAGGACTCTCCATTTCTCTCAGACCAAATGAAGCACTTTTTGGCGGTGGATCAAGAGCCATTCCTGTAAATAGACGAGGACATATATTCCCACTCTATAATACTGCTGTATATGGTTATGCTAATGGTGTAAATCAACTGAATGTCTCGATTCCATTCTTTGTTTCAACATCGAATTATGGATTATTGATTGATTCCCCGATTGCCGGCGCAGTTGACTGCGGAGTGAGTCAAAAGAACTCTATGAAAATCGCGCAAACCCATGGTCGACTTTCTTATTTTCTCATCATTGATTCAACGTATGAGTCGATCTTGAAACATTATGCAGAGCTCACAGGCAAACAACCTCTTCCACCGCTTTGGTCCATGGGATATATCCAATCTCGCTATGGATATAAATCTCAAACGGAAGTATTGAATGTAGTGCAAGAATTTCAAAAATCAGATATCCCTTTGGATGCAATTGTATTGGACCTCTTTTGGTTCGGAGACAAACAACAGATGGGTTCTTTTGATTGGGATGCAAAGAATTGGCCGGATCCATTAGGCATGATGAGAACACTGAGAAAAAAGAATATTCATACCATCTTGATTACTGAACCGTATTTCACGCAACAAACTGCGAATTACTCCATAGCTGAACAACAAGGGTTATTTACGAAAACCGAACAAGGTAATTCCTATCTCTTAAAGGATTTTTGGGCAGGAAGCGCTTCTCTTTTGGATCTCTCCAATCCAAAGGCAAAAACATGGTTGGGACAGCTTTATGCAAAACACATGAATACCGGCATATCGGGTTGGTGGTGTGATTTGGGCGAACCGGAAATGCATCCTTTAGACATGAAACATCATGGTGGGTCAACACTTGAAACACACAATAATTACTCCATGCATTGGATGGATGCATTGGAAAAGACACATACACAATATGCTCCCGGAAATCGCTTATTCAATCTTATTCGATCCGGTGGACCCGGCATGCAACGTTATTCTGCATTCCCTTGGTCGGGCGATGTGCAAAGAAGTGCTTCAGGACTTCAAGCTCAAATTCCAATCATGCTTGGTATGAGTATGAGCGGTGTGGGATATATGCATTCTGATCTGGGAGGTTTTACGGGTGGTCCCAAAAATGAAAAACTCTATGCACGCTGGATGCAATTCGGGGCTTTCACACCAATCATGAGAGCACATGGAGAAGGCGTTCCGTCCGAGCCGATCTATTATTCGGATTCCATAAAAGCAATTGTGCAATATTTCATCAAATTGAGGATGCAATTTCTGCCATATAATTATACACTTGCTTTTGAAAATTCCCGCTATGGTAAGCCCTTGGCAAGACCAATCTTTTGGAATGGACCTTCCACAAAAGAATTCACCGATATCAATGATCAATATTATTGGGGCAATGATATTATCGTTGCACCAATTCTACACCCAGATTCATTGTCAAGAAAAGTAATTCTTCCGCCTGGTAAGTGGTTTGATTTTTGGTCCAATTATCGCATTCCGGGAAATTCGAATTTCACGATGCCGGCACCACTCACTATGATTCCACTCTTTGTGAAAGGAGGATCTATCATACCTTTGACATTCCCTATCAATAATACTGCAAGCTATGCCGGTGATTCATTATTGCTCATCTATTTCCGCGATAGTGCTATTACAACTGTGCAGTCACAAGTATATATAGATGATGGACTCTCATCATCAAGTATGAAAGATGGGAATTATCGTTTGATGGGTATTTCCATAAAGGAAGACAAATCACGACAAACAATCACATTCTCATTGAATACCATTGAAGGAAATGGATATGCAGATGAGCCGGATTCAAGAGTAATCGTTACAAAATGGATTGATATTCCAAGACCCACGAAGCTTTCCATTGGGACACTATCCATTGCATTGGCAAAAGATGAAATGTCATTCTACACATCACCAATGCCGATTGCATGGCATAAAAAATCTACTAATCCCAATCTGCCTGATGAATTGCATATACGTTGCAAAGCAGGTCAGAAAGAAATGAAAGAGATCGTCATAGAATATGGAAAACGAGGAAAGAAATAATCATTCCTTCAATGCACCGGCTGTGAGACCTTCAATAATCTTCTTACTGAAAAGTAAAAAGAGAATCAAGACAGGTAATGCAGAAATCGAAGCACCAGCCATGAGATGTCCCCAATCGATGGATTGCCTGCCTATATAATATGCAAGACCAACGGGTAAGGTTCTCATCTCAGGAAGTGATGTGAATAGAAAAGGATAGAGAAAAGCATTCCATGAACCAAGGAATGTATAAATCGCAAGCACAGTGATGACCGGCTTGCAGAGTGGAAGAACAATGCGAAAGAAAATATAGAGTTCACCGGCTCCATCAATTCTGGCGGCATCTTCGATATCAGCCGGCAAAGCCCTGATATATTGTCGCATGAGGAATATCGCAAATGGAGCGAGCAGTCCGGGGATGATCAAAGCCCAAAAGGTATTAATCCAATCAAAAGCAACCATCATACGATAGAGCGGTATCATCACTACCTGATGAGGTACCATCATAAGACCCATCACAGAAGCAAAGAGTAGTTTTTTACCCTTGAAATCATAGCGTGCAAATGCATAACCGGCCATGGAACCTAATAATACATTTCCGATGGTGACCACACATGCAATGAATAGAGAATTCAGAAAATATCTGCCAAATGTATCAGTAATGAAGATATCCGCATAATTGGTGAGCGTTGGAATATTCTTGAAGAATTCCAGCGGACTTTCATAGAGCTCCGGACTTTCATACAATGAAAACAAAAGCATCAAGAGCATGGGTATAATCATGGTAATCACCGCAATCATCAATATGCCATTGATGATTACAGTTGATACACGATCTTTCATGCCATGATTGCTCACTTGATCACACCTAATTCTCTACCAATCTTCGCAAATGCTTGAATTGCCTTGTCAAGATGCTCTCTTGTATGAGCGGCAGAAATCTGTACACGAATCCTTGCCTGCCCCTTTGGAACAACAGGATAGAAGAATCCAATCACATAAATATCTTCATCAAGTAATGCTTGGGATAATTTCTGAGC
>JALRFC010000178.1 GCA_023253875.1 Candidatus Kapaibacterium sp. | reverse complement strand
GCTATGTCATAAAGTGATGCAGTTGCCAAAATGATGCGTATTCCCCGTTCATGATGTTCTTTCATAATCCTATATACTTCATCATGAATCGGTAATAAAGTAGGATTTGGGATGCCCGCATGACGAAGACAATATTCCTTGAATGCTATTTTTCCTTTCAAAAGCATGAAAAATGCGATAAGAAATCTATATGGATTACGAAGCAGAATACTTAATTGCTCCCAAAGCATATCAGTTTTAAGGAGCGTTCCATCCATGTCAACATATAATAGCGAATATGTCCTTTTACTTTCTTTCATACGGAAAACACGACTCTTATTTGATTCATGAAGACAAAAATACGGGAAATACCCATTGGATTGCCCTTTGTTGAAATGATGTAAGCAGTGAATTTTGTAAATTATCGTGTATAAGCTCCATAATCCATATATCTGCGTCATTTTTTTCATGCTCATCTCTCTTTCCATACGAAATTTCATTCTGATTGAATCAGTTGACTTGGAATTTCAATCGGGTTTTACCGTCATCACAGGCGAAACCGGAGCCGGAAAATCCATACTAATTGATGCATTATTATGTGCATTGGGGGATAGAATGCAAGGTGACATCATAAAGAAAGGCTCTGAAAAAGGATATGTCGAGGCTGTGTTTCACTTACCTTCTACGATGAATATCCCTCATAAATACATTGAAGAAGGATATATACAAGCTACAACTGATAAGGATCGAATAGTCATCATCAGAAGAGAATTCACTTCAAAAGGCATCAATAGATCTTTTATTAATGATTCACCAGCAACTGCATCAATGGCAAGAACATTAGGTGAATTCCTGATTGATTTTCATGGACAACATGAACATCAATCATTATTGAACAGTGATTCTCATCTACGATATCTGGATGCATTTGCAAATACTGACAATGATTACGAAGCATATCATGAGCAATGGATACTTGTACGCGATAGGGTAAAAAAACATGAAGATCTAGTAAGAAGAAGAGATGATATTCTCAGGAATAAAGATCAGATTCACTTTGCTCTTCAAGAGATTGAAGATATTTCTCCAATTGAAGGTGAATTGGAACAATTGGAACAAGAATTAGGGAAAATACAATACGCTGCATTCATAGCTGAGAAGCAATATGCCATATCACAATTGATTCATGATGATGATGATTCAATTCAAACTCTCATTGGAAAAGTACGAGCAATGCTCGAAGAATTATGCAAGATTGATACAGAATATGACATTGCATTGAAAGAACTGATTTCTGCACATGCATCAGTTCAAGAGATTTATTCCATCATCAAAGAAAAACAATCAGATGAGTGTATAGATCCGGATTTCATTCAAGAGAGAATTGCAAAACTCATCAGATTAAAGAAAAAGTATGGTGGATTTGACAAAGTATTCGAAATATGGAATACTCTTAAAGAACAAGCTCATATTTCTGAAGATATAGATTCAGAAATTCTAAAAAGCGCTGAAACATTAGTACATGAACAAAAACAACTTGGTATAAAAGGCAGCATATTATCTAAAAAGAGAATTGACAAATTCCAAGGCCTTTCCTCAAGCATAGAACATTCACTCAAATTGATGGGAATAGAACACCCTACATTTATAATTTCCCATACGCAAGAACTGCTCGCAATATCAGATATAACTCAAATGAAAGCAATCATTGATCAACAAGAGTTTATTGCACATTCTCATGGCATTGATTTCATTGAGTTTTGGATTAGTTTAAATAAGGGTGAAGAATGTAAACCACTTGCAAAAGCAGCTTCGGGTGGTGAGATTTCAAGAATCATGTTATCATTAAAATCACTCATTAATGATATGGCCGGAGTTCCTGTCATGGTATTCGATGAAATAGATACAGGTATTAGCGGAAAGGTTGCAAGAAAAGTTGGTGAGGTGATGCATGTACTCGGTTCTGAAAAGCAAATCATTGCAATCAGTCATTCTCCGCAAATTTCCTCCTTAGCCAATCATCATATTATGGTTAAAAAAACATCGGAACAGGATACAACAACAGTTAAAGCACGATATATACATGATGATGAAAGAGTGCATGAAATTGCTTCACTCATCAGTGGAACCACGATCACACAATCAGCGATTGAATCAGCAAAAGAATTATTATCAGCACAAGATTTAGAAAAGGGATAATGGAATGATACCATATAATCAAACAAGCTATGATCGTTATGATCTCGAAAGAGAATTAACAGATTTTCTTGATCCCATTGATATACATCGCGTCATGAGTGCCTATGATCTTGCAGAAGAGGTACATCACAATCAAAAACGTAATGATGGTTCGCCCTATTTTTTCCACTGTGCCAGAGTGTGCAAGATATTGCTCAAAGAAATCAATGTACAAGATCCTGATATACTCATTGCAGGATTAACTCATGATGTATTAGAGGATTCTCCAACATTGACACAAGAAGTACTTGCATATAATTTTGGGGAATATGCTGCATTTATCGTCCAGATTTTGACCAAGAATCTTGATGAACAGAAAGTAGATCCTGATGCAATCGAAAAGGCACATGTGGAATTGCTAACAAAATCACCTTCCGACTGCCTCATCATAAAATTGGCAGCAAGACTAGACAATTTTCGATGTTTGGATTTTCAACTCAAAAGAAATCCATTGGTATATGTCAATAAAACAAATGAACTCTATCTTCCACTTGCTGATTCATCAGATAATCAATATCTTCAAAAATTATCAGAAGAATTGAAAAGAGAACGTAATAAATTCCTTGGTTGACATCATGATTCCCGCAATTGAAATTCACGATCTTACTGTTTCTTATCAAAGAAAACCTGTTCTTTGGGGTATTGATTGTGAAATCCCGGAAGGTGAAATAACTGCAATCATCGGCCCAAATGGAGCAGGAAAATCAACATTGATGAAATCAATATTAGGACTCATCCCACATGCGAGTGGCCATGCATTGTTTTGGGGTAAAACCATTGCTGAAGTAAGATCCAGTATTAGCTATATGCCTCAAAGAGAATCAGTGGATTGGGACTTCCCCATCAATGTTGAGCAAGTTGTCATGATGGGTCGTAATCAATCCATGGGATTGTTCAAAAAACCTCGCGCCGCAGATCATGCACTCGTATCACAAGCATTGAGACAAGTTGGCCTTGAATCCTTTTCCAAGAGACAAATTTCAGAACTCTCAGGTGGACAGCAACAAAGAGTATTTCTAGCTAGAGCGCTTGTCCAGGATGCAGACCTATATTTAATGGACGAACCTTTTGCCGGCGTTGATATTGCGACAGAAGAGATGATCATGCAAGTACTTCAGTCCATGAAAAAGGCAGGAAAAACGATTATTGCAATTCATCATGATTTATTGTCTGTGTCACAACATTTTGATAATGCATTGCTTCTTAATTTGAGAAAAATAGCATTCGGAAAAACACATGATGTATTGAAAGACCCTATCTTACAAGAAACATATGGGGGGAAATTGAGCATTTTATCCGAGGTTGGACAATTATTGGCAGTAGAACAAAGGAATACACGTAAAGGATAAAAAAAGGGCGTATTCTTTGAATACGCCCATTAACTACCGATTCTTCTTTTTATGACGATTTTTGCGCAGACGCTTCTTGCGTTTGTGCGTTGCCATTTTATGGCGCTTACGCTTTTTTCCACAAGGCATGGTATCCTCTCAAATACTGTTGAACAATAATACTATTTATGATTGAATCACATTTGTTGCAATAAAAGTGTAGCCTTTTCTACAATCTCGGGTGAATCACCCTTCTCAATACATTGCTTCATCCATTCTTTTGCTTTGACTTTATTTCCATCTCGAAAATAAATAACAGCAATATTGAATAAAGCGAAGGCATTGCGAGGTTGCTTTTGTAAAACACTTTGTAATATTTCAATGCCTTTAGCTGAATTCCCCACATTATGCAGGGAATATCCATAATCTATACGAACACTGATATTCTCATTATCGAAAACATCAATATATCTTTGATAGAGATATGCGGCATTCTGAAAATCACCACGATCATAAGCCTCATTGGCCAATCGCAATGTTTCTTCCTTATCCGGTTTCTGTTGCTCAATCACATATCGTGAAATGGCAAATGAAGAAGATGAAATAGCAAGAACAGATAGCACAGCCACGATGACTAATGTATCAATAGTAAAGTTCTTGGTCTTTTCAGCTTCACTCATTCAAATATATCAACCTTTCTTTGTTCTCGTGCTCGCACCTTTTTTCGTGACATTCGGCAAAGAGCCGGTTTGATCTTTGGTTTTCAGTACATTATCAACATGTTCTTGAAAATCAGGTGAAGCT
>JALRFC010000177.1 GCA_023253875.1 Candidatus Kapaibacterium sp. | reverse complement strand
TGAATGAATGTCCAATACATCAAATCTCCCGGAAAATCCACCAGATTGAATAGCATTCAAGGCTTTGAGATAAAAATTATCTGCATCTTTGTTACCACTATCTTTTATCAATAAGATCGGCCCTTTGGATGCTTGTACAAACCATGACTTACCGGGCGAAGGATAGGCAAGTATAGTACTTGTCAATTTCCCAATATCTCGAGCTCGCATATACATTGTATTCTGTGCATTGAGTCGTAATCCATCTTTTGCACTCACACTGAATAGTCTTGTGCCTCTGGGAATGGTATTCCACCTGGCATTCTGCGATGAATCATTCAAAGACCATTCTATGGTTTCAAGCGTGGCATCTCCATCCGGATCTGAAACATAAAATTTGAATGTGGCAAATGCAAAAGTAGTGTCGGGCAAAGCAACAGCAAATGCAGATTTCGCTGAAGTATCATTACCCCATGCAATGATTGGAGGTGAATTTTTGATTGGAAATTGAAGTCGAGCTGGACTCGGATCTATGGCACCGATCAAAGAAGGAAAAACTTCTCCAATGTCAAAACGACCATTATTATTGATATCCGAAAATTGTACCTTTTCACCTTCTTTTGGATATTGATTGAGAGAATTGTCAATTGCAGCAACTGAGAATATAAAATTCGTGTCGGAGGACTCTACTTGCAATGCAAATGTTGAGTCATTTTTTCTCGTGAAATACCAATCTCTTTCATTCCAAGAAATTGCATATCCAATCACCAAGCCATCCGGATCATCACCGGACCAACTTACATTCACTCTACTATTCTGTTGATTGCGAATCGTATCCAGAAAAATACTCGTTTCCGGTTGGATATTTCCATTCGGAGTCATCATTGAATCATCGCAAGAAATAAGGATGAGAGTGATGTATATTGACAAAATAATTGTGAAAATTCTCATTGTATTCCTTTCCTGCTGACTGCAGCGGCGATGGTATAAGCGGAAACAGATAATGCACCGGATTCTAATAGTGTTTCTGCACATGCCTCAAGGGTTGAACCGGTGGTCATCACATCATCTATAAGCATTAATCGCTTACCACGAATATTCTGATTATTGTGTACGCGAAATATTCCATGTACATTTTTATTCCGTTCCATGGAAGTAAATTTTGTTTGCGTTATGGTATATGTTGTTCTTTGTAATGCTTGAATCACTGGGATCTTTGTTTGCGATGAGATGCCATCTGCAATTGATTGTGATTGATTATACCCTCTTTCTCGAAGTCTCGCTGTATGTAAAGGAACAGGAAGGAGGGCATCTATTTCTATGTCAGGAACATGTAATCCCATATATGCACCAAAATCGAATGCCATTTGTTGTGCAAAGCCATATTTGATGGCATATATAGCACGTTGAATAGGTGCCTCATGATGAAAAGTAAATGCACTTCTCACTGAGAACATAAAAGTATCAGTAACTGAATGTGTATATAATGTATTGAGAAGGACATCATCTTTCGGTGCAATTTCAAACATATACAAACATGTGTCACAAATTCTGTGAATTCTTGTTGTTCCTTTGATATGAATATCACAAATCTCACAATGTATTGGTGCTAATGCTTCCAATACAGAATCAGTGAAGTGTGTTAGGTATTCATTTCGCAGAAGGTTCTTCATGCTATGTCATTCATTTTCAAATGAGAATTTCAATCTTTGCGCTATGGACTCTGGAAGTGTAGGAATGATTCTCCTTGGAATGAGCATACCGGAAAGTGAAGTAATATCACCGAAAACTCTCTGCTTTAATGCTGTATGCGCCAAGTAATGGAAGCCACTGGAACCGCCTGTCCCAATTCTTGAACCTATCATTCGCATGGTCATGGATGCATGGCGATAACGCCATACAGAGAGTGTTTCATCAAAAGCACAAATTGCTTGTATCAATGCATTTGGATGAGTGAGAAGAGGAAAATCTCTATACAATTGAATGAAAAGAGCAGCCAAAGTAGCTTTATGAGACAATCTTCGCTCTCCTTTTTAAATGAGTTCCATATAGGTATGTTCATCAAAAAGTGAGTTAAAACTACTTTCTGCTTGATCAATAGACTGCAATCTGATGATGCGCTCTTCATCGGTGAGAATTGCATGCTCGGCAATATCTGCTCTGTCTTTGGCATAGGTTGCTGATACTGCAGACTTGTATTCTTGCCAAAAAAGATACTCCTCAGTTTCCAAAAAAGGAGTATGCTCTAACCATGTTTGAAGAGCTTCAAATAATGTGGTTTTTCCTTCAGCTTGCTGTACAAGTTTCTTGTCAAAGTCTTTCATTGCTGTCAAGAATGAACGATTCATTCTCTTTTCCTGAGTCAATCCAAGTCTCATTTCCAATACTCGAAATTGGACTGATTGAAAACCACTTGCGGGATGCAGGAGATCTCGAAAGTCCATGAAGTCTAGTGCGGACATAGTTTCCAAAATCGTAAACTGTTCCATGCTCATCCGAAGAATTGACTCCATTCTATGAATCCGATGAACACATGTGGAAACTTCATTTTCCTGCACAGACTTCTGAGACAGGAGAGAGATGACTGATTCGAGTTCAAACATGATTTGCTTGAACCATAATTCGAATGCTTGATGTGTAATGATGAAGAGCATCTCATCATGAGCTTCAATACCGGCTTTGTCACTTTCAGGAAACTGAGCTTCTAAAATTTTATGTAATTGAAGATATTCGGAATAATAGACCGAATCGTCATGGGTCTGGCTCATAATCTTATGGTGTTTATTTAATAGAATCGCCTAAAATCAGAAATACTGTCATGCACTTGCATGAGGCCTAACGTACATTTGCAAATATACGACTATCCACTGCCAAAAATGGGATACGGATGGGTTCTGAGCACGCAAATTTCCATGAATAATCCACAGTGCCTATTTTATTCATTCAGAAAAATGAGTCAAACTCATGAATCATGGCTTAATTGAGTCAAATTTTTTCTATTTTTGTGTTCTTGCATTTTTGCGTTGAAATATCGGAGTGGCTTTATCATGTTGAAAGTTTCAATACTTGGAATGGAAGACGGTGATCATGTCATTCATGCATCATGTCCCGCAGAATCTATTCCGGAGATGTTCCCAGAGTTCACTGGTGAGGTAATTTTTGATGGAATGGTTCAAAAACAAGGGAAACGATTGATTGTCAATGCACATGCAACCTGTAATGCAGTATTGACTTGCGATGTTTCTGGTGAAGACTTTGAAATGATGATTGAAGCACCAATCAATAAGCATTTCAGATTGGATACTCAATTATTTAATCTTCAAACAGAAGATGATGGAGACGAAATTCTCCTCAGTGAAGATGAGGAATATATTGATATAACAGAAGAGGTGAGACAGGAATTGGCAATTCATTTGCCGATGAAGAGAGTGTCACCAAATTATGTCAATGTACAATTTGAAACATTGCATCCTGAACTTCTTACAAAACAATCAGAAAATACCGGTGAAGAGTCACCATTTGCAGCATTAAAACATTTGAATATTCAAAAGAATTGATTTTATCGGAGCAGTATCATGCCAAATCCTAAAAGAAGACATTCGAAATCCCGCAGAGACAAGCGTAGAACGCATTATAAAGCAGTTGCACCAACAGTTGCTTCATGTGCGCATTGTGGAAGCATGAAGTTGAATCATACAGCATGTCCTTCATGTGGCTATTATAATGGTCGCAAGATGGTTGAAATGAATAGTGGTGCTTCAGCCGAATAATTTCGCATGCGCTTCACAATTGTCGGGCGATTTCATCATTCTTCGCACTCATTATGAATCCCATTCGCATTGCAATTGATGTTATGGGTGGAGACTTTGCTCCTTTGAACGAGATTCAAGGAGCAATTCTTGCTTCTGAGAAGTTCAAGCAACAAAGTTTGAATGTGGAATTCATTTTTGTTGGAAAAAAATCCGACATTGAACAGGCAATGAAATCATTGTCTTTTCCTCATCTGCAATATTCTATTATACATGCTGATGAAGTAGTTTCAATGCATGATGATCCAACTGCAGTCATCAAATCCAAACGAGCATCCTCATTATTCATGGGGATTGATTTGCATGCTAGGGGTAATGCAGATGCATTTGTATCTGCCGGAAATACCGGTGCCGTGATGAGTACTGCAACAGTTGTACTCGGAAGGATTAAAGGCGTCAGCCGGCCGACAATAGGAACATTTCTTCCAACCCAACAAGGTCGTCCTGTTTTACTCCTCGATGTTGGGGCAACGATAGAATGCAAACCCCGTTTTCTCTATGAATATGCTGTCATGGGTGATGTCTATTCCAGGATCGTACAAGGAATCGACAAACCTAGGATTGGTC
>JALRFC010000176.1 GCA_023253875.1 Candidatus Kapaibacterium sp. | reverse complement strand
ATCGCGATCCGGACCATAAAAGTTTCCAGTATGAATCAAATCAAGATTTCCATCATTGTCAATATCATCTGCAATCATTCCATAAATCGGAGAAATCTGTGAGATGGTTGGCAATCTCTTTGTTATGAAAGAACCCTTCCCATCATTGATGAGCATGAGACTATTCATTTCATATACATAACGACTGCCGCCGGAATGTAAATTCGAATCTCCGCCGACAATATCTGCGAGCTTTGCATCAGCAAAACTTTTGGCAAATAAGTACTTATACCGCAATGTAGGTATCTGATTAATCAATGATGCCGTCAGACGTGCAGGATAGAGAACAGAATCTTGATATCGTCCATGTAAAAAATCTACAGATCCATTTTCATCGTAATCTTTATAATGCAATTCCAAAGGAAACTCTTTCGTTGCATGATAACGGGTATTGGTTCCAAGATTTCCTACCACATAATCCATGTCACCATCATTATCAAAATCACCACCAATGATACTGCGCCAATGACCATTCGTGCTATCCAGTCCTGACTCTTTACCAACTTCCGAGAATGTGCCTGAATTATTCCTCCAGACTTTTATTCCCATCCAGTCGCCAACTGCGATGATGTCCAAATCATTATCATTGTCATAATCAGTCCAAATGGCTGATTTGATCATTCCTGATTGCAATAGACCATTCGCCAAGTATTCTGTCACATCAGTAAAATGTCCTTCTGTATTGAGGAGTAAATAACTTCTGGGTTCTTTTTCAAAATGTCCCGGGATATTACTGCCTCCAACAAAGAGATCATAATCTCCATCTTTGTCAAAATCACCTGCAATGACGCAGGATTTACCAATAGGCATTGATGGTAATTGACCTCGTTTAAAGATTCCCTTTCCTTCATTGATATATAATCTGTCTTCCATTAACTCTGGTTTATCAGCCGCATCTTCATTTCCACCGCTCGAAACATAGAGGTCCATATCACCATCTTTGTCAGCATCAAAAATCAAGATGCTTTGATCTTCATAGGATGAGTCTTCAAGGAATAATTGTTGTGTCGGAAATTGAGAAAATTGCCCTTGCTCATTTTGTGTGTACATCGCAAGCGGAAAACCTTGGGCACCACCAATCACGAGATCTTCAATGCCATCACCATTGATATCTCCTGCTGCAAGTGCAGGACCTTGAATGGATAATTTATTTGGTAAAAGTCTCTCTCGGAAGAAATCATCATAATCATTTTCTGAATGCACATAATGCAATCCAAGAGATGGATCTTTTGTAATTTCTTTCAATAATGTTGCATTGGCAATCGGAGTTTTTTGAGGAAGTTTCGCTTTAGATTGATCAAGAGTGATCATTTGATTTACTTTCACATTTTTGATGATTTCAGTGGCACCACCGGGCCAAGTCACAATAACTTCATCCACTTTAGAAGCATTCCCCAGACCAAAGTACGCATATGGAGCAACTGAAGAGGCGAGTCCTCTGGTTGCATTAATTTCAAATGATTGAAGTGTTTTTCCAATTCTGATATTGACAATGGCACCCAATCCATAGGTATTTGCAGTATTTCCTTTGCATCTGACAGTGAGATAATTACCGAGCTTCATCTCTCTTGACATATTTTTATAGACCATCACTGCAGAGTCAATATTATTGATGACTATTTCTAAATCACCATCATTATCCAAATCCGCATAGGCCGCACCACAAGTATTGAAATAGGTATCCATGCCCCAATCATCAGACACTTTACGGAAAGTCAAATCTCCATTATTCTTGAAGAGATAATTCGGAATCTTCGTACGATTAATCATTCGCACAATTTTTCCGATGTCAAAACTTGTGCTATATGCAATGATATTTCCCTTTTCATCTGTGGAATCTCTCCCATCAGGAGTTTTCACGATTCCTAGTTTTTTCATTTCATCATGGGTGATTCCATATTTCGCAAAATCCTGATCCATGATATCATGCTTCAATCCATTCGCAATGAAAATATCTTTCCATCCATCATTGTCGAGATCCGCGAAGAAAGTACTCCAACTCCACTCGGTTGCTTCAACTCCTGAGAGTTGTGCCACATCGCTGAAGCGACCATTTCCACGATTCAATTGCAGGACATTTTGCACAAATTGGGAAGAATCAAATGTATTGCTATACGTAGAAAAAGAAACGAATTGGGTATTCAATCTTTCATGAATTTCAGGTAACATGTCAACCACGATCATGTCATGAAATCCATCATTATTGAAATCGGCAATATCATTGCCCATTCCAAATGTTACTGTATGCGGTATGCTATCTTTGGTCTGTCTTTTGAATGTTCCATTTTTCTGATTGATATAGAGATAGTCTTTTTCTTCAAAATCATTTGCTATAAATACATCCGGCCAACCATCACTATTCACATCAGATGCAGTTGCGCTTAATCCAAATGCTTTGTGATCAATACCACAGATAGACGATATATCACTGAATGTGCCATCACCATTATTGCGCATCATTGTTGGTTGAACACCGAAATGTCTATACCCAAATTTGTGAATGCCATTATTAATGATCAGAACATCCAAATCTCCATCGAGATCATAATCGAAAAACGTGGATTGAATGCCATTTCCAACACTGGCCAAACCATATTCAGAGGCTTTGTCTACAAAATTCCCTTTGCCATCATTGATATATAATTTATTCGGTTCACGATTATACTTGGTGACATAGATATCCAAATCTCCATCACCATCAACATCCACCATGGTTGCCCCAAAACCAAAACCAGAAGAATCAGAAACACCGGCGGATGCAGGTGCTTCTTCGAATTTCAAATTTCCTTTATTGATATACAGTTTGTTTTTATCCAAAAAGCATGTCAGATACATATCAACCAATCCATCACCATTCACATCTCCCAATGCAACTCCACCACTCGCGATTGTAAAGAGTCTGCTCTCGGGTTTTAATTCAGCACCTCCGGGAACAAGATTGGTGAAATGCACACCGGATTCATCAGGAGTCAGGAGTTTGAGGATTTTTGGTACAGGTGTATCAGTGCTTTTCTTGGGTATCAATCCGGGGCTTTTGGCAGAAGATTCAGGTAGAATCAAAGCTGTCAAAGCAAAGAAGAGTGCAATAATTGTATTGTAAGAACTATGATTCATATTTGAAGCTTCGCACACGTGATAATTGCTCAAAATTACGCAAAGAACCAGCGTAATCACCTATTCGGTATCAATTCCCAATCCGATTTGTTTCGGAATTGCGTAACCATGTTTTTTTATGGTGGGAATTGCGAATGAAGTGGATAACACAATACCACTATATGTCTGTTCCTGAAGTCCATGTGCATATTCAATGCGCAGATAGGGAAATGATTGCAGGCCGGCGATATTGTCACCCGAAATGACCAATCCACATCCTACAGCCGAGGACCATTGGGTGCCAAACAATGGTTCACCAGCATTCCAAACAGTTCCTGCATCAGCGAATCCCGTTATTCCAATTCGAAGATTCATCGGCAAAGCAAGTAGATCTGCTCGACATTCCAATGTTCCCGCCATACGATTCAAACCCACTCGGCGATTAAGCGGTATTCCACGCACTCCATTGTCATTGTCCAAAGTCAATTGCTTGAATCCATTCCAATTCCACACACTACTTTGACTAAAAAATCCAATAATAGCCATATTTGACATCGGATTCCAATGTCCGACGGCATCAATCTCCAATGCCGTGTTTATTGGAGTCCCTTGCGAAATTCCACTTCCCGCAGAAATTGAACCGGCAAGATAGAGCTGATTCTTACGCATGAGATCACTTTGTTCCAACAATCCGCCAACATAATAATACGGATTGCCTGAATTCCCATTAAATGGCATAATTCTACCTAAAACGGCAGTTCCCCATGCTCCAATAGGAATATCGCGCTCATTCAAGGTAATAGTGCGATCTGCTAATGAGCCAAAACCCAATAATACTGATTGCGTATTGTCAAATGCCTGTACTGTTTTTACATTTCCACGTTCTGCTTGTTTGGAATTCACATGAAGCGTAAAGAATAAGTCATCACGACGAGGCAGGAGCCATCCGCCCCAAGCGGATAATTCTTGGGATTCAAATGAGATTTTTTCAGGATTTTCGCCATTAAATACAAAATCAATGCCTTGTCCACTATGGAATTGTGCACCATAGAACATGCCACCGATAGGATTGGGTCTTTTTGAAATATCCAAACTCAATTGAGTGGTTAGCGAATGTGAACGTAGATTGAAGCCTACACTAAGTGGCAGATCAAAAGCCGTATTCCAGTGAAATCCCGCCATTCCTTGCATGCCGATCTCAAGTTCAGAGCGATTGCGAATGTCCA
>JALRFC010000175.1 GCA_023253875.1 Candidatus Kapaibacterium sp. | reverse complement strand
TTCTTGAGCATGTACATCATTCTGCATTCCTTCATAGAGATTCATCCACATTGGAGATTTACTAGGAATGAATGATTCAAATGTCATTGCATTGCGAATGGTCCAAGGGGCGAATATCACAATAGCTGTGAGTAAAAGGGAAATGATCTTGCCTCTCCCAACATAAAAGAATTGCAATGCGATAATTCCAGGAATCAGAATCGGTTGTGATAATGCGGTGAGCCATCCGATGAACATTGGAATCAACATATGTATCCGACCTACCCTAGACATTTCCGAAAAATACCAGAAACAAATAAAAAGTGGGATGGTGATGGAGGTTGATTCCAATACGAATGGATAGTACAGATATGCGGGGTGTAAAGTGAAGAGTACTGTTGCTGGAAATGCAAATGTAGTTCCGAAACGTATTGTGACTGCTTTATAAAAAAGTACAATTGCACAAAACCACAGTATATGTTGCAGAGCAGAAGCAATGAATTTCCCATCATTACCAAGGATTGCCCATGGAGTTAGAAAAAGTGGATAGACAGGAGTTTTTAAAGCTGTTGGACCATGGGAAAGTGAATATCCATTTCCATCGGCAATATGTTGTGCAATGTACCAATCTTCAATTGCATGTGGATTGATTGGAATGCCAAAAAGTAGAATAAGCTTAATGATGAGAATACATGCAGATAAACAAATAATCAATCTGAATTGACTCGAATCTTTCCAATCATGAAAGAATGTGGAAATCATCGGATGATTCCATATTGATGATACAGTACATGTAAATGCTCATGCACCTGTTCATATGAATGATAATCATGTACCCATTGTTTACCTTGTTTGCCAAGTTGATGACATAGTTCTGGCGATTCGAATAACTGAACAAGTGCATCTTCGAGTTCTTGAGCAGTATTTGCAATGATGAATGGATTTTCAGGAAGCCAATTGGCATATTCATCTGTCATATTGGTGATAGTCGGAATGCCCATTGCTAGTGATTCAATTCCTGCTTTTCCATATCCAGTCCCACCAAAAGTACCACCTACTTGATCAATTGAAATTGTACATAGTGACTTCATTGACAAGACTTCATGTCTGGGAAGATTCTCGAGTAGATGAAATTCGAATATGAATGATTTCTTGAGCTTATCAATCACCGAAAGTATAAGTTCCGTTCCTTTGTATAGCCTATTAGTGGGTGAATGGACGATGCGAATTGATGAAAAATCTTTATCTGGATTCACGGCTGGCAACTCGCCGGGATCATACGGATAAAACACATATTCCAGATCATTTTTCAATGCAAGATGATCGAATTCTGATGTGAGTTTTAAGTCCGACATTTCATCTATTTCACGAATGATGCCTCTTGCTCTAAGATCACTTCCATAATAACAAGTCACTATTGATTTACCCATCGCTTTCCATCGCTTTGCGAATCTGGAGTCTCGAGTGAAATCGAGCCCGCCATCATAATGAATGATATCGAATGCATCAAGATTCTCGGTTTTAATCAATTGTTCAATTCTTGCAATGCGTGATTTTGTTTGGAGAGCAAAATAGCATTTGTCGATGAGTGATGTTGGTTTCCAAAACATCGCCTGTGATTGTGTGATTCCTCTCTTTACAAGTGATGTTGACAAGCGATAGGATCTTGCAAATGAAGATCGAAAAATAGGGAAGTCAAGACAGATATCTTCTGTGAATCCAAGAGGATTATTATGCAATGTAATCAGTCTGGAATGCTCACCATGGGCTTTATGCATGCACATGAAATCATAGGGAACTCCCGCAAAATTTTCAGGTGCAATATGGAGAATAGAGTGCTTCATCAAGCATCAAAATACTTGATGAATGTATCTCTGAATATACCTCTGCTTCCGAAATTCTCTTTGAATCTTCCTAGTCCCCAATTTGGGTCCATATTGACAGTGAAAATACCAAAATCCAAATAGGCAAAACCTTGTTTGGCGGATTCTTCCATGATGGTTGCGAAGAGTAAATTCACGGCACGATATTCTTGAAATTGTTCATCATGACTAATATAAAATGCCAAGATCACTTGTTCATTTGCAGCAAATGTACAAACTCCTGCAATCATTCGATCCTCTAAAAAAGCACCCCATAAAGCGATGTCATCCGGAAATCGTTTTGCCAAATCTTGTATTTCTTCAAGTGTATGTGTGGGTTGGACGCCATGACGCATTCGTAGATTATTTTGTAGAATATCATAATAGGCTGAGTAATCCGATGATTGTCTGATCACTACGCCTGACTTACGAGCTTTATTGAGGGCAGTTCTGGCTTCAGGACGAAATTCAGTAATTATTGCATCCGGATTACGTAAATCAACAAGACTTGAGATTTCTCTTTTGAGATAAGAGAAACCTTGTTTTACTAAGGCAAAATCGAGATAATGAGAAAGATGTTTTGCATACATCATTGGAGGAATGGTTAATTGTATGCCATCGAATCCAGCAATCTTAGCATATTCCGATAGACATTCCACCATCAGAAATGCATCACGAATATTGCATTGTGCAGGATAAACAAAGCCACCATAGGATGCACCTCCGTGCGAATTCAATATCCAATGTTCAGCTCTTTTTTGGCGAATGGCGGGTAATACCGCAAAGAGTTTATCATTTCGCAAAACATATAATGAATGATCTTCAAATCTACCCTCAGGATGATAGGAGAGAAATTTACGAAGATGGAACATCGTACCATTATCGGATGTTCGCACGAAATCATCCCATACTTCATCGGATATATTTCCATCACTAAATGCATGAATGGAAATATCCGCATCAAAATTGAAGACTTTTTCTGATTCTGACATATTTGGTCACAAGTGATCAATGAATGGCACAAATTTAGTGCTATGATGCAAATTCACACATTTCTTCTGAATATCCTTCATGTATCCATTAATACTTCTTCAGCAAATCATAGCTTCAAGTACGCATTTGTTTGCAAAACATGTCACATCTCTCATACATCCTTCAACAGTAGTCCTGTTCAGAGGTTTTTTCTCTGCAATCGCATATGGACTCTGGATGTTGATTACCCGTAAGACATTGAAAACAATAGATAAAACAGATATTCCTGGATTTTTTGTTTTAGGCGCACTTAATATGCCAATCAATCAATTATTGTTCATTTGGGGAGTTCGCTATACAACTCCGGCAAATGCTTCACTTGCTTATGCGCTTACACCTGCATTTGTATTGATGATTGCTATTGCTTTTCTAGGTGAGACTTTGACGAAAAGAAAATTGTACGGTATCATTATAGCCATGGTTGGGACATTCATTGTTCTGTTCGAAAAGGGATTGGCCTTTGGAAGTGAACAGTTTTTAGGAAATATCATGGTTCTTATGGCAAGTATCTCATGGGCGATCTATACATCTATGGGAAAACGATATGCAATGAAATATGGGGGTATATTCACTACGGGAATAAGCATGTTCACAGGTCTGATACTGTATTTCCCAATAGCAATGCTTCTGCCTTTTGAGATAGATCCATCATCATATGATTCATCCATATGGTTCCAATTATTCTATTTAGGTGTGATAACAAGTGGGCTTGGTTATGGTTTGTGGTATTTTGTTTTGACAAAGATGGAAGCGAGCAAATTGGCTGTATTCAATAATATTCAGCCCGTCTTAACCACAATTATGGCATTTTTTCTCTTGAATACCCTTCCAAGTGAATTTTTTATCATTGGGGCAATCATTGCCATCATTGGAGTTGTCATCACACAACTTGGATGATTCCATAACAATAAAGCCGAATACCAATCGTTTTGGAATTGTTTTTGATAGTAATACTATCATTGCTTTCTTTGGAACATTCACACATTATGAAATCAACGCTTATATCTGTCCTTGAATCTTTGACATCCACTGATAGGGAAATGTTCCCTCATCAAGTGAATGATTATTTTGAACGTTCTTCGGATGTGATTCAAGAATCTTTGCAGACTGAATTTATTCCCGGTGCCAAATATCCATTCTGGACGAGTGGATTTATTTTGAAAGATGCAGCTAAAATCATGGGAATTAATGCATCAGTATATGTTTTTGATACACATTCAATGACAGAAACGAATGGTCCAATTCGATATCCTGCTGTGATTCCGTATTGGACAGATCAAACACAAATCAATGATTTAGATACCGCTCAATTATGTGTACTTTTTGAGAAAACACCTGATGCATTCTTGGGCGTACTCTATCCTTCAAATAAACAGATCACCATTTCTTTATCTGAGATTCAACGATTGATTGAAGAGTATCAATCAATTCTGCGAAGAATGATTCATACCCATATAATTACTCTTCTTGAAAGATATACTTTGCCTATT
>JALRFC010000174.1 GCA_023253875.1 Candidatus Kapaibacterium sp. | reverse complement strand
ATGATTCTTGAGAAGTACCTTCCGGGAACGATGAGTGTACATGTTCATTACTCATTCCCATCTCCTTGACATAATTGATAGACTAGTTGAACTGTGAATACAGTCACTTTTCGAACATGTCAAAATTGGGGTCTTGAGAATCCGGAAACAATGATATTTGTCATATTAAGTGGATTGATTCCACTTCGGTGAAAGAGTGAGAATATGGGAATGTATAGGACATTTCGCATGATGAGCTCCGGGTAGATATCCAGTACTCATTAAAAATTCATTCACAATTTCCCCGCCTGTGAATGTGAAGGTTTTTTTGAAGAGTTTTGTCCACTCTTCACGATTCAGTGAGCTATGTATATCCAACCAGTGCATGAATGAACCATATTCTTTTTGTAAGTGCACTATTTGATTTGCATTGTGAATCACTGCTTTGATTTTTGCTCGATTACGAATGATGGAAGCATCACCAAGTAAACGCTCGAAATCGAGTTCCCCATATCTTGCAACTGTTGCAATGTCGAATCCCTCGAAAGCTTCCCTGAAATGATATCGCTTTTTTAGTATGGTCAACCAGGAAAGTCCGGCTTGATTGATCTCCAAACATAATCGTTCAAACAGTGCATTGTCTGAATCCAATGGATATCCATATTCTGTATCATGATATGCAATATGCAGTGGAGAGCAGTGCTCTTGAAGGATATAGTCACAATATGTTGGAGTGCTTGCATTCATGCCGGTAAAACCCCTGAGATTACTGAATGCTGAGAAGTGAGTGGGCCCAGAGGGATTTGAACCCCCAACCAACGGATTATGAGTCCGCTGCTCTAACCGTTGAGCTATAGGCCCGATCATACTATCAATTGAATAAACCAATCATGAAGCCAAGTTGAAATGCCAAACCCGAAGCTTCGATACCGGAAGGAACATTGTTAACGATGGTTTTTCCATTTTCTTTCCAATCGCCCATAAAACTCATTGCATATCCCGCATGTGCTCTTACTGTAACGATGCGTGGTTTATCGCTTCCAAGCAATGCAGGTGCAAACTCAATACTCAATCCTGGATTGATCATGAAATAATCATT
This sequence comes from Candidatus Kapaibacterium sp., assembly GCA_023253875.1. Taxonomy (GTDB): domain Bacteria; phylum Bacteroidota; class Ignavibacteria; order Kapaibacteriales; family UBA961; genus UBA961. The sequence continues at coordinate 3,291 of JALRFC010000174.1, read as the reverse complement.
TCTTAAGGAATGATTGAACACATTCACATCACTTGGACTTCCACCTATGGAATTATTGGAAGTTTCAATGCCTTTCGCATATTGAGTGGTTGTGATTTCCATTGTTCCCCAACCACCTGAAATACCCGGAATCAAATAGAGAGATTTCGCGAGAGAAAGAGCATAATCAAATCCAAATCCTGTATAAGCATTGGACAAAGATGCTGAACGCACATATTGTAGCTGATTGATAGTAAATTCTTTTTCCGAAGTGCCGATACTACCACCAAGATTGGCTATGGATATACGTACATTGGGAAGTATGCCGATAGTCGCAACACCCAATGCTCCCGTCATTGTAAGCGGTGTAGATAATTCGCCAAGTCCCGCTGCGGTCAATTGAGCATTAACATCCTGTAATTCAGGTGTGAATAGCGAAACAACGAAACCTCCACCAACACCGAAATACGGTACTTTCTCTTCTTGAATGACAGTCTCTTCGAATGTCAACTCATCCAATCTATCATCTTGTGCTTTGAGGGATGCAATGCAAGTGAACAGCAATGCGAGCACAAATATGGTATTTCTGAATGTTTTCATAGTATTGAGAAATATGGAAAAATGGCTCTGTTTTCAACAGAGCTTGCAAAAATAGGGAATTCTTCGAAAGAATGAAGAATATGCTGTTTAATGTCCCGAAAATTGTGCCGGTCTTTTTTCCAAGAATGCCAAAGTTCCTTCTTTGAAATCCATTGTCCCACAAATCTCGCCAAAATTGATTGCCTCGCTCTCCATTCCTTCTTGCGTACCCAAATCTTCGGCTGATCGAATGGCTTTTAAGCTAGCGGAAATCGCCAATGGAGCTTTTGATGCAATGAGTTCAGCTATCTTCATACATTCATCTATCAGCGTTTCTGATGGAAAAATCTTATTGACAAGACCAATTCTCAGGGCTTCCTCTGAATCTATGAGTGCACCACTTAAGATCAATTCCATTGAATGCGCTCTGCCGACTAATTTGGTAAGTCTTTGTGTGCCACCATATCCGGGAATGATGCCCAAGTTAACTTCAGGTTGACCAAATTTTGCCTGAGGAGCGGCAAATCTCATATGACATGCCAAGGCTAATTCACAACCGCCCCCCAATGCAAAACCATTGACTGCAGCTATGACCGGTTTATTTAAATATTCAAGTTCTGTGAATATTTGTTGTCCAAAACGAGCGAAGTCTGCTCCCGTTTCCGCATTCTGCTCATGCAATTGAGCGATATCTGCACCGGCTGCAAATGCTTTTGGTCCCGAACCTGTGATAATTATTGCATGACAAAGTTCAGAATATGCACAAAATTGGAGCGCTTTTTGCAGTTCATTCAATAAGGTTGCGTTTAAGGCGTTTAACTTGTCCGGTCTATTCAAAGTGATCAGGCAAACATGGCCTTTTTCTTCAAGAATGATGGTTTCGAAGTTCATGATGATGATCCTGGACTGATTGAATCGTACATATAGTGGCGCAATTTACCATTTTTCGCCTAGCATTGATATTCGATAATTGAGAGCATTATGTCAAAACACTTTACATATGTTTGGATCATTTGGATATTGGCAATCACTATGCTGATTCCCGTGACCGATACTTCCGCGGCATCAAGAAAAAAAGGGAGATCTACTTCCTCGCGTTCCGTGAAGAAATCTGGGAAGAACTCTAAAAAGTCATCCTCAAAAAAATCCAAGAAAGGAAAAAAATCCAAGAAAGGAAAAGGCAGGAAATCATCCGGTTCGAATCATAATCAACTTGTATCAATCAATGGAAGACAGCAATTCATTGAGGATACGATGATTGCTCCGGGACTTCGATATATGCATTTTCTCTATGGTCCTTTACAGCATCCTGTCTATGCCGTTGAAATGGATGCCAATGATCCAACCCTGAAAGTTGGTGTGATCAAAGGCAATAATAAGAATGATGGTCTTGAAAGAATCGGTGATATGTTCAATAGAATCGATACAACTGTTCGAGACAGCCTGCTTTCAGCGGTAAATGCCAATTTTTGGCGAGCATATAGAAATACCGCCATTGGTCCATTGGTATTGAATGGTGAAGTGATTCAGATGGGCAATGAGAAGAATTGGACCAGCGCTTTTTTTGATGCCAAGAATAAAATGTATATCGGCAAATATGATTTACAAGGCATGATTAGAACCGAAAAGGGAGATACTTATAGGATTGCATATACGAATGAGAGATCCGGCACGGAAGGAATTGCACTGTATAATCTCTATGGTGGAAATTCAATTCCACATGTGCCAAATATGCAGGTGGACAAAGCGGCAGAGGATTTCTTGGAGAATAGACCGCAATCAGCAGAAGATTCCACAGAAGAAGAACTTGACATGGAGCAATTGAAGGCAGAATTAGCTGAAATGAAAAGACAGTCAAATATTGAATATCCTTTGATCAAAGTGCAAGTGCGTTTTTTACGCTCACCTTCTGTCAATAAAGAAGTTCCATGTTTGGTCAATGCTGTTGATACTGGTACTGTTTCAATGCCTTTGAGAGGTGCAGTTATTTCTTTGGGTAAAGATTTTCCAGCCGGGAAATTGCCTATAGCCGGTGACACATTATTCATCAAATATTATACAAGTGAAACTGATACACTGCCCTTTGTACAAGCGGTTTGTGGCACTCCGAGATTGATGGAGGCCGGTGAATTACGTACGCAAGGCGTGAGCGAAGGAGCAAGGAATAGTCGTTTCATTGGTCATAATCTCCCGAGAACTGCAGTAGGAACAAATACACGCAAGACGAAAAACTGGCTTGTCCTTGTTGACCCCTCAGGAAAGGGAAGAGGAGCAACATTGGATCAAATGGGGGCGATCATGAAGAAACTCGGAGCTCATGATGCATTGAATCTAGATGGTGGTGGCTCTTCGATGATGATGGTATGTGGCGAGAATGTCTGTACTAATTCGAGAGTGCCGACAGGTAGAAGAATATCATGTGCACTGGCAGTATTCAGAAAACAAAAAGTATTGCGAGAACGATTGCAAGAACAACAACAAACAGAATAAAAAAAGCGGGATGATCATAAAAGATCATCCCGCTTTTTTATATAGTTCTTTAAAGATCAATAGGAATAACGTTTTGCATCGCCTGTTGCAAGTGGTGCCAGATCGCGATGTTCAAGTCTGCGAACACCGATCAAGCGGGTATCATAATAGGTACTTTCAAGTGAAGAAACCGTTACGCCATAGCGTGAACTCGCATGAGCGAAGAGATTGTCTCCAAGATAAATACCAACATGTGACACATAC
>JALRFC010000173.1 GCA_023253875.1 Candidatus Kapaibacterium sp. | reverse complement strand
CACACTAGATTACAAAGACATACCACATTTCCCTATTTCAACCGTTGAATCTCATACAGGAAAACTGATCATTGGGACTTTAGAGCAAAAACCAATCATAGCCATGCAAGGAAGATTTCATTTCTATGAAGGATATTCCATGCAGGAAATCAGCTTCCCGATTCGGGTATTCAATGCTCTGGGAATTGATACTCTTCTTGTGTCGAATGCTTGTGGAGCATTGAATCCTGCTTATTCATCCGGTGAAATCATGCTCATTGATGATCATATCAATCTGCTTGGCGGAAATCCACTCATCGGACCGAATCTCAATGATTTGGGACCCCGTTTTCCGGATATGAGTAGACCATATGACAAAGCACTACTTTCACTGTCTGAACAATATGGGAAAGAGTTGGGAATCAAGGTTCATCGGGGTGTATATGTCGCTGTCTCAGGACCCAATCTTGAAACTCGTGCTGAATACAAATTTTTGCGCATCATTGGTGGCGATGTTGTCGGCATGAGTACTGTGCCTGAAGTGATTGTCGCAAGACATATGAATATGCGCGTGGCAGGATTTTCCATCATAACTGATGAAGGTTATCATGAGGATTTACCTGTGGTAACATTGCATGATGTGATTGCAGCGGCAAATCGCGCAGAGCCACATCTGGTAGCATTATTGAAAGCACTTGTTTCATCAATCTAGGATGATCTCATGTTGATTCGCTCATTATCCGCTTGCGAAGAATTTATCGCGGGTGACAATACCATTCTCCGTGAATTATTCCATCCCAATAAACAGAATATCTCTCTGAGATATAGTCTTGCACATGCAATTGTGAAGCCCGGTCAGATATCCCAGCTCCATTCATTGTCCACAAGCGAAGTCTATTATATTCTCGAGGGCAAAGGGATTATGCATATAGATAATGAACAGCAAGAAGTGATTCCGGGTGATGCAATCTATATTCCACCACATGCTAAGCAATGCATTCATAATCATGGAGAAAGTGATTTACTGTTCATTTGCATTGTTGACCCCGCATGGCAAAAGGAAGATGAAACAGTATATCCGTGAATTAAGTCTTTTGTCCGGCAAAGTGAGCAAAGAGTTTTTCGGCTACTTTTTTACCGGCAATCTTCACCACTTCTTCACGATTGGCTGATTTGATATTCTTCACCGCTCCAAAATGCTTCAATAATTTTTGTGCGGTTTTCTCTCCGATTCCTTCAATTTCCGTCAATTCCGTTTGAAATGTACGCTTATCCCTTAATGTGCGATGATAGGTGATTGCAAATCTATGCGCTTCATCCCGAATGGCTTGAAGTAGTCGTAATCCTGTGGAAGTGCGTGGCAAAAGCATGGTATCGGATTGACCCGGCAGTACGATTTCTTCGAGTCTTTTGGCAAGTCCGATGACAGGAATATCCTTCATATGTTCCAATCCTGAAAGAATGTCCATCGCTGCGGATAATTGTCCTTTCCCACCATCAATCACAATCAAATCAGGTAATGTCATCAGATCTTCGGGTGCTTTGTCATATCTGCGCCTAATTACTTCTTTCATCGCTGCGAAATCATCATTCCCTTCGAATGATCCCAATTTGAATTTGCGATAATCACTTTTCTTGGGTTTGCCATCCAAGAATACCACCATTGAAGAAACATAATCCGTACCTTGAATATGTGAATTGTCAAAACACTCAATTCTTCTTGGTGCTTTGGCAAGTCGTAAATCTTGTTGAAGGATTGCAATACCTCTCGGCAATGCTTGATCGCGAGAAGCTCTTTGTAAATGCAATTCACGAACCAAGAACAGTGCATTGGTTTCTGCCATGCCGATTACTTTCTTCTTGTCCCCAATTTTTGGAATCACAATATCTAATGATGTTCCTTTCTTTTCCTTCAGCCACAGTAAATCATAGTCATCATCTTCTATGTCAATCGGAAGCAAAATCTCTTCGGGTATGGCATCGGATTCCAGATAGAAGCGCTCCAGAGCCACTCTCAGCAATTCCTTTTCTTCTCTTCCTCCTGCCTGAGCTATGAAAAAATGTCTTTTCCCTACCATTTTCCCATCACGAATATTCAGTATCACGATGCATGCATCATCATCAATGATTGCAATGGCAAAGATGTCTCTATCTATCAAATCTGTAGATACGATCTTTTGTTTTGACACATAATCACGAAGCAATTGCAAACGATTTCGAATGATGGTGGCTTCTTCGAAACGTAATTCATCGGCGAGTCTCGTCATGCGATCTTCCATCATTCTTTCGACTTCACGCGTTTTGCCATTCAGGAATTGAATGGCTTGTTTGATATGCAATCCATACTCTTCCTTCGATTCATGGCCGGCGCATGGACCATTGCATTTTTGAATATGATAATCCAAACAAACTTTATACTTGCCATCACTGATATTGCGATCAGTGAGTGGAAGATCACAACTCCGTAAGGGAAAAATCGTACGAAGTGTTTTGAGTAGATGATAGAGATATTTTCCATCTGTGTATGGACCGAAATATTGACTCCCATCACGAATGATAGTCCTTGTTGAAAATATCCGAGGGAATTCCTCATTGGTGATACGAATGGAAGGATATGTTTTATCATCCTTCAAAAGAATATTGTATTTCGGTCGATATTCTTTGATAAGATTATTTTCAAGCAAAAGCGCTTCTGTTTCCGTATCGGTCACGATAATTTCCACATCATGAATATACCTGATGAGTGCCTTTGTTTTGGCATCCATTGGTCTATCCTGGAAATAAGACTTTACTCTATTGCGAAGATTTTTGGCTTTACCAACATAAATAATGGAATCAGAGACATTTCTATAAATGTAAATACCGGGTTTTGTCGGCAAACCCGATACTTTCTGCATCAGCATATCATGTTGATTTCCCTCATGTTGCGATGAAGGTATTGTATCATTTTGCATAGTTTCTGCGAGGTGGAAAAACAATCCTATGCCATAAAGTGGCATAGTCGTAATTTTGGTGGTAAGACATAACTCTTCATGCGCTTTGTCTGCAATGTTAAGAAAGTTTTTCCATACCTCGAAGCAACCATGTCACAATCACAACTTGATCTCCATCAATCGGTGTATACCGAACTTGAAGTAACCGTTGAAACTGCAAAGGAAGTGGGACTTACGGCTGATGAATTTTCATTGATTTGTCAAAAATTGGGTCGCACACCATCCTATACCGAACTCGGTGTCTATTCCGTGATGTGGAGCGAGCATTGTTCCTATAAGAATTCCATTCTGCAATTGAAAACACTTCCAAGATCTGGTGGTCGTATGCTCGTCGAAGCCGGCGAGGAAAATGCCGGTCTCATTGATATCGGACATGGCTATGCAATTGCATTCAAAATCGAGAGTCATAATCACCCTTCTGCCGTTGAGCCATTTCAAGGAGCAGCAACCGGTGTTGGTGGTATATTAAGAGATATTTTCACGATGGGCGCTCGTCCGATTGCCGCATTGAATTCACTTCGATTCGGAGAGTTACATACACCTAGAACGAAATATCTCGTCAAAGGCGTGGTGCATGGAATCAGTCATTATGGTAATTGTTTCGGCGTGCCTACAGTAGGTGGCGAGGTCTATTTCGATCACTGCTATACTGATAATCCACTTGTGAATGCTATGGCTGTCGGCATCGTGAAAGTCGGTGAAACATGCTCCGCGATTTCTGAAGGAATTGGAAATAGTGTGATGATCATGGGAAGCTCAACAGGAAGAGATGGTATCCATGGAGCATCACTCCTTGCTTCCAGGGAATTTGACGAGAAGACGGAAGACATGAGACCAACCGTTCAAGTTGGCGATCCTTTTGCTGAGAAATTACTTCTCGAGGCAACATTGGAATTGATCAATAGCGGTTGTGTAGTTGGCATGCAGGACATGGGAGCTGCGGGTATTTCTTGCTCCACAGCCGAAATGAGTGCAAAAGGCAATTGCGGCATGATTGTGAATCTCGATGAAGTTCCTCTTCGTGAACAGGACATGAGCGCTTATGAAATCATGCTTTCCGAATCTCAAGAACGCATGCTAGTCGTGGTTGAAAAAGGCAAAGAACACATAGCCATTGACATTTGCAAGAAATGGGATGTTCCCATCTCACAAATCGGGGAAGTCACCGATGATGGATTGATTCATGTGTTCAGACATGGCAAGAAAGTAGCTGAATTACCTGCTCAAACCCTTGTATTGGGAGGCGATGCACCTGTCTATGTTCGTGAGAAAAAAGAGCCCGAATATTTGAAGTCGAGCAAGAATATGCCAGTTCTTGACATCAAATCCGATGAACATTCAGGGATCATCCTTGATTTGCTTGCACAAAGCACTATCACGAATAAGCGCTGGATTTTCGAGCAATATGATTCACAGGTTCGCACAAATACCGTGACCATCAAGGGCGATGCACCTATTTTGCGCATTAAAGAGATT
>JALRFC010000172.1 GCA_023253875.1 Candidatus Kapaibacterium sp. | reverse complement strand
ATATAGTGGTAGCACATGTCAAGGTGGAGGCGGTGGAGGCGGGATGTGTTTCTCCACAAATAAAGGGCAGACATGGAATCGAGTGGCCGCGCCTGATAATCTCTTCGGTACATATTTGACATCTGCCACCACCGGTTGGGCATGCGGATATGATCGATCTGTCTATTATACTTCGAATGCCGGTAGAAATTGGGAAATGCGTAATTGCGGAACAACAGGTTCACTTGATGATTTACACATGTTCTCTGACACAACGGGATGGGTAGTCGGAGAAGGAATTTACAAACTCATTCCCGGTTATCACGAGGTACTTCCTAAGAATCCACTCATATTCTCAACCACATGCGTGAATTCCATGAAGAAGGATTCAATCTTGATACGGAATGTGACATTTGAATCCACCATTGTGACACTTACATTGACCGGTAATGCTGCAAGTGATTATATCGTTCCCTTCACTTCTTTTGCTCTCGGTGCATGCGAAGAACGAATGGTACCGATCTTTTATCGTCCGACAGCTTCGGGTGCACGCAATGCCAATTTAGGCATCAGCATGATCAATCCACTCGAAACATTCACGGTGCAATTGCAAGGCACTGCATCAGACATCACGATGGATGCGGGTGGTCGTGATACATTGTCCATTGGCAGCCATTTGGTTGGCTCCACAAGTGATTCTACATTCGTTGTACATAATCGTTCCAATGCAGACATAACACTTTCATCAATAGATCCACTCGATTTTCCTGCAGGACATACCTTACTATGGAATATGTCTCTACCACTGAGAATTCCTGCAAAAGATTCAGTGCTGATGCGTTATCGTATCATCATGAAAGATACCGGTAGAGTCATACAACGCTTTCAATTCAGATTTGGACTATGTGATAAAACCATTGCATTTCAGAGCATTGGGACAGCACCAAAAATTTCATCTCCGGAATCATTCACCATTCTTGCAGATTGCAAATCAATAAAAGACAGCGCCTATATTGTTTCCAATATGGGAACCGCACCACTTATCATCCATGGTCTATCGCTTTCAGGTGGCGATAGTACTTCATTCTTGATTGGTTCAACTATTTTGCCAATGATAATCCCACCAGGTAATACCGGAACAATCATTTTGCGATATATCAAAAGGGCGCCACTTGATCCCGATGCAAAATCTCGATTATTGATCTATCATTCCGATACTCTGCTGAATAGAGTTTCTCCAAGAGTTGTGAATCTGACGGGAACAAGAGCCTATGCGCTTGCCGGACCATTGAATGATTCCATTTGGGCGGGAAGGCATTGTTTGAAAGATAAAGGAAATGCCTCCATCACACTCGGACTTATCGGTCAAGGAAATACACAAGTACAAAAGATTATTTCTTTGTCCGGAAGAACAACCATTGTATCGCCAAGTGTCTATCCGATTGCTATGTCCTCAACGCTTTCGGTCAATATTCAAACCACCGCAACTGTTCAAGGAAGATATCGCGATACGCTTTTGATTCTGAGTGGTCCATGCAAAGACACCATTCCGATGATTGTAGAAGGCGAAGCCATAACAACAGACATTGCTTTTGCTGATTCCATTCTTTCCGGAACCATAGATCAAGGCATGACCGAAATCATGAATTGGGATCTACTTTCAATCGGAACAGCATTAGCAGATATTCGCAGAATGCGTCTTGTCAATAATCAAGAAATTCGTTTGACCAATCCTTTGCCTAGTCCTGCAATCATCGATCCCGGTCAAAAAGGCATTGTTTCGCTTACGGTCAAACCCACACTCAAAGACACTCTTTTGCTTGATACGCTATGCATTGAAGCGCAGAAGGAATGTCCGACGACGATTTGCATTCCTATACGCATCACAGTACGTCAAGCAAGACTTGCATTGAGTGATTCAACATTGTCCTATGCGATGCGCTGTGACACCACTTTGCAGAAAGATACAGTCTATATTAGCAATCCCAGCTTATTGAATGACACCATACAACAAATCAATGTATTGACTAATATGGGTCAAGCATTTTCTCATACACTCGGAATTGCTCTTCCATATATCATGAAACCAAGCGATTCCATTCCAATTGTCTTTTCATTTGCGCCCAAAAGCCAAGGCAAATATTCCTATGCAATCGAGATTATTTCCGCTTCTTCAATCACTGTCGGAAAAAATCAATTGATTTCACTTTCGGGTACATTTGCAGCTCCCGAGATTATGGTTTCACCGACTCTGATAGATCTTGGTATGCATGAATCATGTGCCAAAGATTCTTCGATTGCAATTCGCGTACAGAATACGGGACTTGAAAATGCAATCATCAGTATGAAGAATGCGACATCGATATTCACATTCAATGATCCAATCATCAATATTCTTCCGATGACTGACACAATCATCAATGTCTCTTATATCCCAAGAAATGCTCCAAAAGGAAGATGGAATGATGTATTGAGTTTCACAGATACTATATGTGGAAGATTGCTTACTATTCCTGTGACAGGTTTCATGGATGCTATTTCGATTGCATCCAATCCAAGTGCTCTTGATTTTGGTAGAATATATCGCGATGATTCTCTTGAACAAACAATCATCATCACAAATACCTCCCAGTTCTCACTTCATATTGATTCAATACAATTAGCTCAGAGCATTTCGGAATATGAGATTCAACCATTGCAGACTTTACCATTGATACTGAAACCAAAGGACACAATTAGCATCAAGGCAAAAGCAAAAGCAATGATTGAAGGGAGCTTCCCAAAAGACTCAATAATCGTATATGCTCACAGAGATTGCGCAATATCATTAACCATTCCATTGCAATTTGATATACCAAAAGAAGCATATACAGCTATCCTTAGCACCCAGGACTATGATGTACAATATGGTGATACCATAAGTATTCAGTGCAGATTGGATGGCGAACTTACACTTGCGAGACTCCGCACTTTGTCATTCACATTGGAATTGGATGGCAATGTGTTCACGGTCATTGATACCAAACCAAAAGCCATCATTTCACATACTGATAGCAGTATATCTTGGAAGATAAATGCAAAAGACATTCCACTCAATGGAGGAGTAATATCAGAGATTATGGGTAGAGCATTGGTGACAAGACATCGCAATACACCATTGCATTTTACTTCTATTGTCTCTGAAACAAATCGTTCCATAACAATTACTCAAAAAGACGGATCATTAACTGTTTCTCCTACATGCGGAAACTCACTCACCGGCTTTAGAGAAATGTCTGTATTGTCGGCAAGAGTCTTGCCACCACATCCTATTCAATCGCATATTTCCATTGCCTATCATTCGACAGCGAAAGAACAAGTGCATGGAACAGTTACTTTATATGCATTGCATGGTTCCAAACTGTATGAATCAACAATTGTGGCAAATGAGGAAGAACAGATATTCACGATACCGGAGACTTTTCCGGCCGGAACCTATATTCTGGAAGTTCATGGGAAGCATATTCTTCAGCGTGAACTCATTCTGATTGCACCATAATGATTACTCCATTTTCGATTCAGAATGGCGATGCTATCATTCATGGTGATATTCATCATGCACACTCTCGCTCATGTCCGATAGTGCTATTGATTCATGGTTTTCAAGGTTCAAAGAATTGGGGCTTTTTCCCTATCATCGCCGAAGAATTTGCTCGAAAAGGCATGATTTCAATTATGTGGAACATGTCACTCAATGGATATTCAGCACATGCTGAATTCATGGATCAACCGGAGCTATTTGCGCGCAATACAATTTCCCAAGAGCTTTCGGATACGCAAATGATCATTGATTCTTTGCTTCATGATGATCACATTTTGAATCCAAAACTACGAGAACAATGGAATGGAGAGATGTATGTACTTGGTCATTCACGAGGTGGTGGAATCGGCATATTGATTTGTGAAAAGAATCCATCAATCAAAAAACTTGTGCTTTGGAATGCGATTTCTCGATTTGGCAGATTCACTGAACGACAAAAGAAGCTATGGTCTGAAACCGGAATATTTTCTATTGGTACAACAGTTGATGGTCGAAAGATTGATATGAATTATTCCTATATACAGGACTTGGAACAACATCAAGAAGAATATGCTCCTCTCCGCGCAATTGAACATCTCTCAACGGATATATGCATCATTCATGCTGAACAAGACATGACTGTTCCCATACGAGAAGCATATGCCTTGAAAGAACATGCAAGAAATGTCACTATGCACTGCATTCCACGTACAGGACATATTTTTGGATCCACGCATCCTTTCACTGAAATGACATCAACTTTGCGTGATGCAATTGATATAACCACAGCATTCTTTTCAACATGAAATATCTCTTTATCATATCACTGTTTTTCATGGCTTCCTGTGAACTCGTCAAAATCGGTTCCGGAAGTTCCGGCATCATCAACCCAACTCAGGAGAATGCTATTGGAGCAATTCATTTATTCAAAGCCGAATTGGATAGCGGAAATCTCATTGGCGCATCTGAATTGCTGATACAAAAAAATGGTA
>JALRFC010000171.1 GCA_023253875.1 Candidatus Kapaibacterium sp. | reverse complement strand
ACAAGCGATTGTCTGGTATGACAAGTATTTGGACTTAGAACCATATGATCCAATCATCTGGTTTAATAAAGCGGTTGTCTTATGTCATTTGGAACAATATAATGATGCAATTTCAAGTTATGATTTTGCAATTGCTATCAAGGAAGATTTTGCTGGAGCATGGTATAATAGAGGTAATGCATTAGGATCTCTTGGCCGTCTGCTTGAAGCCATAGTATCATATAAACAGGCATTGATCCATGAACCGAATGATGTTGCTTGTTGGCATAATCTCGGTAGCACTTTGGAAGAGACCGGTTCTTTTCGCGATGCAATTGAAGCATTTTCCATGGCAATCATTCATGATTCCATGCATTATGAGTCCTATTATGGTCGTGGATCATGTCATGATGCATTGGAAGAATATGGTTCTGCAATTGCTGATTATGATAAAGCCATATCACTCAATCCATCTTATGCAGAAGTTTGGCAAGCAAAAGGTGATGCACTTTTCAATATTCAGAAGATGGAAGAAAGTCTCATCTGTTATACCCAAGCATTGAAACTTTCTCCAGACTCCATTGATTGCGCTATTGATTGCATTCATACATTGATAGAGATGAAAAATATCAAAGAAGCACAAGATATGATTGAGACTTATATGATCCGCTTTCCATTGAATGCAGATTTATTCTATCAGCATGCAAAGATCATGGCCCATATTGGCAATGAATCAGATATCATCCAGAGTTTACGAATTTCACATTCGATTCAACATTTGGAAAGAGATGAAGTAGAAAAAGATTTTTCTGATCATTTGGGCAAGAAACAAATAGAACAAGTATTTCAAACATAATTTCACTATTCAAACCACAAGGAGTTTTCCATGAAAATGACTGTCATTGGTGCCGGTAATGTAGGCGCTACAACAGCACAGAGATTGGCTGACAAGCAACTCGCCACAGAAGTAGTATTATTGGATATTGCTGAAGGCGTTCCACAAGGCAAAGGACTTGATATGTATGAATCAATGCCTGTTGAAGCTTCAGATTGTAGAATTCTTGGTACCAATTCTTATGAAGACACCAAAGATTCAGCCATTGTCATTATCACTGCAGGTCTTGCCAGAAAACCAGGCATGAGTCGTGATGATTTGCTCGCCGCAAATGCTAAAATCGTTGGATCATGTGCAGAACAAGCAGCTACATATTCACCAAATGCATTTTACATCATCGTGTCCAATCCACTTGATGTCATGACTTTCGTCGCGCTTCAAAAAACAGGACTTCCAAGAAACAAAGTTCTTGGAATGGCAGGCGTTTTGGATACAGCTCGCTATCGTACATTCCTCTCTATGGAGTTAAATGTATCCGTTGAAGATATTCAAGCATTTGTGCTTGGCGGACATGGCGACACCATGGTTCCACTTCCCCGCTATACAACCATTGCAGGTGTTCCAATCACTGAATTATTACCACAAGATAGAATTGATGCGATTGTCAAAAGAACACGCGAAGGTGGAATTGAAATCGTAAATCATCTTAAAACCGGTAGTGCATATTATGCTCCATCCGCAGCGGCGGTTCAAATGGTTGAATGTATCGTGAAAGATAAACGCCGCATTCTACCTTGCGCAGTCATGCTCAATGGCGAATATGGTTTGCATGATGTGGTTGTAGGCGTTCCGATTAAAGTTGGTAAAAACGGTATGGAAGATATCTTCCAAATCACATTGGATGAGCATGAAAATGCAGAATTGGTGAAATCTGCCAATGATGTAAAAGCAACCATGGAAAAACTAGCATCTATAGATTATTAATTGAACAATTGAATATTCATACCGATTGTCTTTCGAGGCAATCGGTATTATCTTTTTTTGATGGAGAGTCAAGAATATGTCTAAAGCAAAAGGAAAGCAAACACATCGTGCTTCACAGAGCGGATCATTGTTGTTTATCCCCGAGAAATATCGAGATGGAGCATATATCATAGCACTCATTGTTGCGGTGATACTCTTCTTGAGTCCGGCATTGTTTACAGGCGGAAATTTCAATGCATCTGACAATATTGCTTCAGCAAGTTTTGAGACATTCCTCAATAAAGCCAAAGATCAAGGGGAATTCCCACAATGGCTTCCGTATATCTTCAGTGGTTTACCGAGTTATGCGGCATTATTGACAACAGGCGAGCGTTCTTGGGACTTTTTGGCTACCATCTATTTTGGTACTGCAAAACTCTTTGCGGGAATATTCAATAATGATGCTGCGAGAATTGCATTCCATTATATGATGTATGCAATCGGGATGTATTTACTGATGAGATCCAAAGGAAAAGAACGATTTATCTCATTCGCGGTAGGATTTGCCGCTGTATTCTCGACGTTCATCATTACATGGATCATGATTGGTCATAATACCAAACCAATCGCCTTGGCAATGTTTCCCTTCATTCTGCTCTTTCTTGAACGACTTCGCTCAGGTTGGTCATTATTCCATGCATCAGCACTTATTATTGCAGTTCATGTCTTGGTTGAATCAACCCATGTTCAGATGGCATATTATGGCGTGATTACCTTTGCTTTGTATCTGATTGCAACCGGTATTTCTAGCATCATTAAAAAAGAATCTTTGCTCGGTGTTGCGCGCTCTTCCATGGCGCTCATCGTGGCAGGAATACTTGCTTTTGGTATGTCTGCTGATAGATACTTAAGCGTTCTTGAGTATAAACCATATTCTACGCGTGGTTCAGCACCTATCGAACAAGCTCAGGGTAAACAACAAGACAATACCGGTGGATTTGATTATGAATATGCCACCAATTGGTCATTTAGTCCGGAAGAAACACTCACATTTCTTATTCCAAATTATTTTGGTTTTGGAAAAATGGAGTTTAAACCAAAAGGTTCAACCGATGGGCAAATGATACAACCATATTGGGGACAAATGCCTTTTACTGATGCAGCAAATTATATGGGAATAGGTGTGCTTGCACTTGCTCTCATTGGAATCATTGCATATCGGAAAGATATTTTCATTCACTATTTAATTGTTCTTGCATTACTCTCTCTCTTCCTTTCTTTTGGAAAGAACTTCCCACTTGTCTTTGATGTGTTCTATTATAATTTGCCCGGCTTCAATAATTTCCGTGCACCAATGATGGCTTTATGTGTCATGCAATTTGCCATACCAATTCTATTCGGTTATGGATTAACGGCAATAAATGAATGGCGCAATTCCGGTTGGGAAACAAGTAAGAAAACCATGCTTGGAATGACAGGCGCGATGGGACTACTTTTAGTTTCCGGTTTCCTTGTTTCTGAATCTGGCTATATCGCCGATGTGCAAGCAGCAGGAAAAGTACCCGAGCAATTATTTACATTTCTCTATGAACAAATGAAAGCCGATTGGCTCATCACTTCATTCATAGGACTTGCTGTGATGATTCTCTCAAACCTCTATATCCGTGGCACACTTTCGAAAGGCTTATTCTATACTGCAATTGCAGCATATCTCTTCATTGATTTATGGAGAGTTGCTTATAGACCAATGGAAGTTGAAAAAGGCGATATCATCAAATCTGAATTCGCTCAGCCTGAATTCATTTCATTCATGAAGAATGATAAGTCTGTCTATCGAATCGCAGATCTCGTATATATGAGCATGGGTAAGACAAATATTCCTGCATATTTTGAATTGCAAAATGTACATGGATATCATTCAGCTAAAATGAGAGTCTATCAAGATCTATTAGATGTAGCAGGTGGTGGTGGTGGGAATTATATCACGAATATTTTTCTACTCAATCTGCTGAATGTGAAATACATGTCTGCTCCACAGCAATTGTTTCAAGGAATACAACCTGTATTCCAAGGTACCATGCAAACTGAACAAGGGGCAATGCCGACATTAGTATATGAGAATCCGACTGTCCTTCCAAGAGCGTTCTTTGTTGATTCAGTCAAAAAAGAAGCACCTCTTTCCATTCTACATCATTTGCGTGATGGCGATTTCAATCCTCGCTCATTGGCATATATTGAAGAGGACTTGCCAAAAGCAATTGAACCTGCCGGACCAAATGCAAAAGCGATACTCACCGGATTTGAAAATCACAAAGTCACTATCAAGACAGATAATCCAGGACATAATTTCTTACATGTCAGTGAAGTGTTTTTGCCCATAGGTTGGAAATGTACTATAGATGGCAAAGAAGCAAAGATTCATAAAACAAATTATGCTCTTCGCGGAGTGATTGTACCACCGGGTAAACATACCGTTGAATTCATATATCACAGCGATATTTTCGATACAGGAAAAACCATTAGTTTGAGTGTGAATATTGCAACAATGCTCAGTCTTCTACTTGCATTTTTCTTACAAAAGAGAAAAAAGGGTGAGTCACAATCCAATGATGTGAAACAATCATCATGAGTAGAAAGAAGAATCTAGAAAGAATCTATGAAACATTAACCATCCAAAGCATGGGAAATGAAGGAGTATCCATAGCAAGAAATGAAGATGGTATTGTCCGTTTCTTGAAATATGGAGCACCCGGCGATATTGTCAATGCAGAAATTCGACAAAAACGAAAGAAATTTGCAGAAGGAATCATTCAAGAAGTTTTAC
>JALRFC010000170.1 GCA_023253875.1 Candidatus Kapaibacterium sp. | reverse complement strand
TGGAATTCCCATTATGCACATGAATATCAAAATATGTTTCAGGTAAATGCAGATACTGAGCGATTGCTCGAAGCAGATGCTTTCCTGTCTGTTCAAGTTCAGCATAGACTTCACGAACAATATCATTGAAAACAGGAAGTTCAGAAACCATGATATTCTCTGGATACTGATTCTTGACCGGATCATCATCCAATACGGTCTGTCCGCATTGCCAGAATTCTTTTAAGTCTGGAGTATTGGCATCCTTTGCCTTTTCACGACCTTTTCCTGTATAGCCTCTTTGACCACTCAATCCGGGAATTTCATATGTATTTTTTGTCTCTTCAGACAAAGAGAAGAATGCTTTGATTTGATCATAAAGGATAGTGATTTTCTCTGCATTCAACCCATGATTTGATATCATGACAAATCCGGTTTCGGTGAATGCTTTTCCTATGGATTGTGAAAATTCCGCTTGTTTAGATGGATCTTCACTCAGATAATCCAACAAATTGAGACGAGGGATAGAAAATTCCGACATATTAACTCCGAATAAAGTAGTCAGCGAAATTAACAATATCCATTGTATCTACGATGTATTCAGATAATGCGATTCAAACACGATGAAGAATTGTAATTTTGGACATAAATATTATACCAGTAGACCATAATGAATATCATGATCGAGAAAGGCAATCTTCTACTCAAAGAAGGAAGATTTGAAGAAGCTAGAACATTTGCAGAGGAGTGCATTTCAGAATTTACGAAACAGCCGGTCGATACACTTACGCATTTTGAGATGCTATCGATTTATGCATTTTCCTTCATCCGTAGAAGTTTGGCAAAAGATGCCATTCCAATTGTACAAGAAATGCTCGATCTATGCTCTGAATTACCTGAAGAAGAACAGATGAAAAGGGAATTCAGATGTAATAATATTCTCGGATTGCTTCATAATGAATTAGCAAGGAATGAAGAGGGATTACAATATCTCGAAAGAGCATATGAGCTAGCACTAATCATTGATGATAAATATATAATTGCAACTATCACAGGAAATCTTGGATTATTACATTCATCAATGTCAAATGATGTACAAGCCTTGGAATTATTACGATATTCTGAAGATATATCAACACAGCTAGGAAATGCAGATCATCTTGCAATTGTGTGCGATAATATTGCAACGATATTTAATAAGCATGGAGATTATGTACGTGCCCTGGAATACTATTCGAAAGCACTGGAGTTACATACTACATATCAAGCTCAAGATGGAATTGGAAGAGCGCTTGGACATATCGGAACAGTGTATTTTCAAATGAATGAAATCGATAAAGCGGAATCCTATTTATATAAAGCATTAGAGCTTCATGAAGCTATAGAGTATAAACGAGGAATAGAAACATGGCATGAGATCTTGGGAGATATTATGCTGGCAAAGGCAGATCCTGATTCCGCACTGAGACATTACACCAGTGCAATTGAAGTGAATAGAGAATTGGGAAATAAAGCAACAGAAGCCATTCATATTGGTTCATTGGGAGATGTGCATGTATCGAAAGGAAATTATGAAGAAGCATATGCATGTTATGAATTAGCTTTACCCATTTTATGGGAATATGACAGAATAGGAGACTTTTTTGATGTTCAACTTTCTATGACTCGTCTTTTGTCAAATCCTGAATTCACTCGATATCATCCTCTTGAAGCGGAGAAATTACTATTACAGTCTTTGGACAGTATAAGAGAGAATTCATTAAAATCTATTGAAAGAGAATATCTTAAACAATTGGCCATTTACTATAAATCTTCTGGACAATGGGAGAAGGCACTCTCAATGTATGAAGAATCCGTGTCGATACATGAAGAATTGAATTCGAATGATGTGAGAAATACCATCAGAGAAATGGAGTTTCAAAAAGAATACAATCAAATGGAACAAAAGAGACTACTTGAGGTCATCAGATTACAAGAAAAGGAACAATTGTTACATGAGATTTTGCCTTCACATGTTGCAGATCGGATTATTGGTGGTGAAAAAACAATAGCAGAAGAATGTGAAGATATGACTATCATGTTTGCCGACATAGTTGGTTTCACAACTCTCTCAGAACATATGAAACCATCTGAAATCATTGAATTGCTAAATACTGTATATTCAAAACTAGATCTCTTGGCAGATACTTATGGAATTGAGAAAATAAAGACAATCGGTGATGCATATATGGCCATCAGTGATAGCCGTGAGGATACAGTTCATCATAAGCTGAAAATGCTGACTTTTGCCAAAGAGATTCTTTCGATTTGTTCGGATATTAAACTCAAAAGTGGGAAGTCATTGGAAGTACGAATCGGCATTCATAGCGGTCCAACTGTTACGGGTGTAATTGGTACAAGAAAACTCAGCTATGATGTATGGGGTGATGCCGTGAATACTGCAGCAAGAATGGAATCCTATGGAGAACCGGGAACAATACAAGTTTCAAGAGAGTTTTATGAATCGATTAGAAATATCGATGAAATGGTTCATACTACAGTTATTACTGAAAAAGAAATTGCAATCAAAGGCAAAGGATTGATGAACACCGTACTTTTACAATGATATTCTATCTCGAAACATTGTATTACTATCATCCATTTTTGGAGTTTATGTTATGAAACATATATGTACACTGCTCTTTTTTCTCTTCGGATATGCCACCACTATACATGCATCTAGTGGTGGAATTACAGGTCGCTCTTTAATCGGTTGTGGTGGAGGATGTCATGGTAGTCAGAATGCCGCAACCTCTGTATTTTTAAGAGAAGGTGCGGGTCCATTTACGGTTCAAGCCGGTGCCGCCAAATCTTTCACTGCTGTAGTTGCTCATGCCTCATTACCTAAAGCAGGTATGAATTTGAGTGTTAAAAATAGTTCCAATACAAATGTTGGAACATATTCCGGCACCAATAATTGTTCTTCAAGCGGCGGAGAACTTATTCAAACATCTCCCGTCAATATGTCCGGTGGCGAAGCGGAGTTTGCTTTTACATGGACAGCACCGAGTACCCCGGGAACATATACAATGCGCATGGCAGGGAATGCCGTCAATGGTAATGGAGGGACTTCAGGTGATATGTGGAATTTGATGAATGAAGTGACAATCATTGTTGAAGCTGGTGGACCCAGCATTTCTCTAACTAGTCAATCAACTGCATCTACTTTTTGTAGAAATGCACCTGTAAATATTACATGGACGGGTTCAGGTTTAAATGGAAATACGGCGATTGAAATGTCGCCTACAGGTAATGCCCCTTGGACGCAAATCGGTTCTGTACCTGCTTCCACACTTAATTATACCTGGAATATTCCACCGAATCAAACATATGGATCCAATTATCGAATACGAGTGATTAATGGAACGGCCATTGATACCAATGATGCATCATTATCAATCTTGCCGACTCCTGTCATTACTTCAAATCCACCTCCTTTGGATACGGCATGTATCGGTACATCCAAGACATTCAGCATCAATGTTCAGTCGGATGAAAGCTTCTTGACATTTCAATGGTTGAAAAATAATGCTCCAATTCCGGGTGCTACATCAAAGACCTATACCATCAATTCTGTCAATGCAAATTCAGCGGGAAGCTATACGTGTTCGGTGAATGGATGTTCGCAAGTGACTAGTACGATTGCGCAATTGACTGTATTTGAACAAACGTCCATTATCTCGCAACCCACTGCAATCAATGGATGCAAGAATAGTTCTGCGCAATTGACTGTAGCGGCGAATGGAACTAATCTCAATTATCAATGGAATAAAAATGGTACCCCACTTCCGAATACAAATAGAGCAAGTTTGAGTTTTACATCATTACAACCTGATGATGCCGGAACATATACTTGTATAGTCACAGGGTATTGTGGTACACCAATTACATCAGCATCGGCGACAGTATCTGTTATCCCAAGTCCAATTGCAACATTATCATATTCCAATGATACCACTATCTGTGCCGGAAAGGAATTCCGCATCAAAGCGAGTGGTATAGGTGGCACAATTACTTCGTATATCTGGAAGAAAAACGGAACAGCTCTTACCAATACGGATTCTGTATTGATCATACCCTCACTTGCTGCGGGAGATGCAGGAATATATTCAGTGTCAGTGAGAAATTCCTGCAATGAAGTATCACCTGAGAAAACCATCATGGTAGCGATCCGTGAATTACCATCCTTCTTGCGTCAACCTCGCGATACAACTGCAGTTGAAGGTTCATTGGCATTTCTGCGTGTTATTGCAAGTGGTTCGGATCTTCGCTATCAGTGGAGAAAAAATGGCGTGAATAGAAATGGAGACACAAGTGCAATTCTCACAATTACAAGTGCATCGTTGTCCGATAGCGGTACTTATGATTGCGTGATTTCCAATAGTTGTCAAACAGTGAACTCCACACCCGCGAAATTATCAATCAATAAAGCTGCAAGCGGACCACGTATTGTACTTAATCAACAGTCGCTTGACTTTGGATGTATAGATAAAGGAACAACCGATACAAAAACCATTCAGGGATTGATCTATAATGAAGGTGAGTCTGATCTGATAATCACAGATATGCAAATCTCCGGTTCGCAATCTTCACAATTTGCGATAGTTGGTCTTACGACATTGACATTGACACCTGGTCAATC
>JALRFC010000016.1 GCA_023253875.1 Candidatus Kapaibacterium sp. | reverse complement strand
TAATGTTTCTAGTGCATTGAAAGACTTAGGGCTTGGGAAAATGAATAAGGGTGAATCCTATTCTTATATGGTCATTCTCAATTCAAGAAGCCTCATGGACACCATTATCAATTCCTATGATCTTGCTACTGAATATCAATTACCAAAAGAAGATCGAGAGGAACTGTACAAGGAATTTTTGTCGAATTATGAAATTGAATTGTCACCCGAAGGAAATTATAATGTGACTATTCTTTCTAAGGACAAAGAAAAAGCAGCAAAGATGGCAAATGATATAGTGAATATTGCCAATAATATCTCACTACGTATGCAAAAGGCTGAAGCAGAAACCAATCGTGCCTATATGGATATGCGATTAAAGAGAACAGACTCAATCTTGAATGCAATTGCACAAGAATTGGGGAGATTCTCATCTCAGAGTCTTGTATTCTCTCCACTAGATCAAGCCCAAGCTGTATCGGAAGCATTAGCAACATTGAAAGCATCTGCATTAAAACAAGAGATACAAGTTGAATTATTAAAAAATACTTATGGCGAGAAAGATCCATCAACCATGGCCGGGGAGAAACTCTTAACTGAAATGAAAGAGCAAGTCTATAAAGCTGAAAACAAACCCGGTTTTGCTGGAAATTTCGCTTTAAGGGATGGGCTCAAGGTTGGGGCAAAATACATGAAATTGTATACGGAATATGAGGCAATGTCCAAAGTAAAAGCATTTCTCATGCCCATGTTGGAACAAGCAAAACTTGATGAAATCAGAGAAGCTCCAACGATGTATGTACTCGATTATGCAAAACCAGCTTTTAAAAAATCGAGACCCAAACGCTTGACAATAGCTGCAGGTACTGCACTTGGTGTATTTGTTCTTTCATGTCTATTTCTCATCATTTCCAATCAAATGAGAAAGGCTATTGCAATCAATGCTGAACGATCACAAGTAGAAGCCGGAGCAAATGAAGCATGAGCACGGAGCAAACACAATATCCAAAATTCATGAATGAAGATGGCTCAATTGTGATGGGAATTGTGCGCTCTTTGGAATATGATGATCTCAAGCCATTTCTTTCAACGCTCCATTCAACCGGCTATGCAGGAAGTGTGGGCTTCTTTTGTGATGATATATCTCATAATACAAGAAATGTATTTTCATCTATGGGATTGTATCTCAGTGATTTCAAAGAAGTAAGAGTCACAATTCCTTTCCTGGGAAAAAAAGTCAATGCATATAGACTCTTTAGTCCTATTCAGCGTATTAATTTTTATGTACTGTCACATGATGCTCAGAAATCTTTTGCGGCAAAAGCATTTCATATACATCAGTCGAGACATTTTCTGTATACAGCATTCTTGGAACAAGAGAAAGCATATTCCAAAGTCATGTTAAGTGATACAAGAGATGTTGTGTTTCAGAAAAATCCTTTTGATTTCCCCATCGATGATAATATTTGTTGCTTCCTTGAAGATCCTTCCATAACGATTGCAGGTGAACAACATAATGCAGGTTGGATTCGGAGAGCATTTGGTGAAGAGATTTTGAATAGAATAGGACATAATACAATTTCATGTGCCGGAATAACAATGGGAAGTGCTTCTGCAATCTTGGAATATACTTCTGAGATGTGTAGAATTTTATTGACACCCAAAGTACGAGCAATTGCAGGAATCACAGGACTCGATCAGGGAATACACAATTATTCAATTCGCATGAATCTTTTTGGAGATAGATTGCATCTCTATGAGAATGCAAAAGGACCTGTCATGACTATGGGTCTCATGAAGAAGGAATCACTCAGATTTCATCCTGAACATGGTCTATTGCTCAATAGTGATGGAACTATTTGCAATACGATTCATCAATATGACAGACATCCAG
The DNA here is from genome assembly GCA_023253875.1 of Candidatus Kapaibacterium sp. Taxonomy (GTDB): domain Bacteria; phylum Bacteroidota; class Ignavibacteria; order Kapaibacteriales; family UBA961; genus UBA961. The sequence goes on along the minus strand of JALRFC010000016.1, from coordinate 14,486 downwards.
ATCTATTGGACTCATTACCCAAGAGAATTCTAGATGCTCATTCTCACCATGCCATAGACTGATGAAAACGATATTCACATCCGTGATCACAATGTTGAAAAATGATCATGCGAGTGTCATGAAGAATTTTTTTTCATTGACTTTCCTCAAAGGGTTGGAGTATCTTGTCCCACTCTTTCTTGTTCCCTATCTTGTACGTACGCTTGGACTTGAGCGATATGGCATCGTTCAAAGCGCTGTTTCATTCATGTATATCTTCTATATACTCACGAATTTCGGATTTAATTACTCTGCTGCCAGACAAATCTCAATTTATAGAGATAATCCTGAGATGTCTTCCAAGATTGCAGGAGCTATCCTCATATTGAAGTCCTTGCTGATGATGCTATCGTTTATCATCATGCTTGGTTTGGCAATGTCGATACCTTCATTACAGTCAGAACTAGGACTCATCATACTCACGTTTGGGTTTATTGTAGGAGATGTACTTTTTCCTGTATGGCTATATCAAGGATATGAAAAGATGTTCTATCTTTCACGATTTCAGATAATAGCCAGAATAGTTCTCTTTGTTTGTACCATTATACTCATCAAAACACCTGAAGATTACTTGTATTATCCGATGATCTATTATGGGTCACAGATTCTGATGGCAATTTCAACATTGATGTTTGCAAACAGATTGCTCGGTGTGTCAATTGCAGTTCCAACGAAGGATATTTTAGTCAGAGAATATAGACTTGCTCTCAAACCATTTTTTTCATCTATCGCACAAGTATTATATACGCAGCCGCGATTGTTCTATGTTTCACTTATAGCCTCACCAATGATGACAGGTGCATTTGCTATAGCAGATAAAGCAGCAGGTGTATTTCAATTATTCCCTGCTTGGTTATTTGTCATTTCTGCATTACCACGCCTTTCATATATGTATGAACATGAGCAAGAGAAATGTATGAAAACATTGGCGATGTATCAAAAATGGACATGTATATATGCTTTCATCATGACACCTATAGCATTAATTTCCGCTCCATGGATTATTTATGCCTTTTCCGGACAATTTCATGAAGAAGCTACATTCATCTTTCGAATCCTTTGTGTTGAAACTCTCATTTTGACTGCGAATATATTTTTGATTCACTATTTCCCTATTTCTGGGAATTATGACGTCTTTGCAAAGATTTATGGCATTACTTGTATTGTCACTTTGACATTATTTGGACTATTAATGCCCATCTATGGCATTTATGGATTATTGGGTGGAATCATAACTTCTTCTATTATTCTATTGTTAATTACCGTCTATTTTCGAACAAAAGAAAAGCTCCTCATATCTTGATGAATTTTCAATGATTGAATTGAGTATTTTTGACTGATAATTTTAGGAAATACATTTGAACAATGATTCAGTAAATATCGGTAGTAGAGACAGAACCATCATACTTCGCATCATCGTATTGGGTGTCTTATCAATATACATTGGAAGATTAGCGTATTTGCAAATTATCCAGGGAAATGTGTATCGGTTAAAAGCTGAAACTCAAGCGATCAAACAAGTGACTGTTGATCCATTCAGGGGCAATATATTTGATCGAAATGGTGAGCGAATGGTACATAATTCACCTTCATATTCTATATCAATTACCCCAAATGAGTTTTCTGATTCAGCTATACCATATTTATCAGCCATACTTCAAATTCCACAAGAAGAAATCAAAGCATTTGTGGAAGAATCAAAGAAAATCTCAAGAGTGAAGCCAAATAAGATTTATAGAGACGCAGATATGTCAATCATATCGCTCATCGAAGAAAATCATGAGTTTTTACCTGGAGTAGATATCTCCGTTGAATCCAAGAGACTCTATAGCATGTCCGGAAATATGTCCCATATTTTGGGATATTCTAGAGAAATCAATCAAAGACAGATTGAAACCATGGGTGATTATTATGCTCCCGGTGATATAGTAGGATATGCCGGACTCGAGAAAACATATGAGAACTTTCTTCGTGGAACAAAAGGAGTCCAATTTGTTGCCGTGAATTCCACAGGTCAAAAAGTATCCAGTTTTCTTGATGGTAAAAATGATATCAATGCAGAGGAAGGATTTGATCTTCGACTAGGTATTGATAAATCTCTCCAGGAATTGGGTGAAAAATTATTGAAAGGTAAGAAAGGTGGCATAGTAGCGATTGACCCTAATTCAGGTGAAATCCTTGCACTGGTTAGTATGCCTGATTATGATATACGAGAATTCAGTGGTAGATCTAAAAGTAATCTCTTTTCAAAATTATTAAAGGATGAGGGAAAACCTCTTTTTAATAGAGCTACACAAACGATCTACCCACCCGGATCAACATGGAAAATGTTGATGGGTATTGCAGGATTACAAGAGGGACTAATCACACCAGAGAAAACAATTAATTGTCCTGGTTATTATGAATTTGGCGGACGTTCATGGAAATGTCATGGCGCACATGGAGCCACCAATCTTCAGAAAGCATTACATGTTTCATGCAATGTATATTTCAATAAACTGGGGCCTCAATTGGGTATCATCAATTTTGAGAAATATGGTAGAGCTTTTGGATTTGGTCAAAAGACATTCATTGATATTCCAGAGGATTCTAAAGGTAAATTACCGGGTGAGAAATTTTATAAAAAACAAAAACTTTCACCGGGTGAAATCCGTGGTAGATTGGTGAATCTTGGAATAGGACAAGGTGAAATCGGTGTTTCGCCACTACAAATGGCAGTGTATTGTGCGGCACTAGCGAATAAAGGCATTATCTACCAACCGCATATCGTACGGTCTGTGTATAATCGTAAAACCAAGCAATTACAAGATGTTGCATATGCAAGTCGAAAAGCAATAGCAATGCAGGATGAATTTTGGAATGTCATACATAAGGGAATGTATGATGTAGTAAATACACCTGGAGGTACTGCTTTATCAGCAAAAATTCCTGGCATTTCAGTTTGTGGTAAAACCGGAACTGCTCAGAATCCGCATGGAGAAGATCATGCATGGTTCATTGCATTTGCACCACGTGTAAATCCTAAAATTGCCATTTGTGTACTTGTTGAAAATTCAGGTTTTGGTGGAACAATTGCTGCTCCTATTGCCCAACAATTGCTTATGAAATATTTTTATCCCACTTCGAAACAAGCCGGTGACAGTATAGTGCTTGATTCAACAAAGAAGCCCATTCAAAATGCTATAACAAATTCAAAAGTCATCACTGCAAATCAATAGTGGATTATCATGTGGCGTATTATTGCTTATACACTACTCTCCCTCATCTTTGCTTCTTGTACTTCCGATGAACATGCTAAAAAAGTACTACGATTTGCACATTTCTGGACAGAACCTGCACAGCAAACAATCATTGATTCACTCATCTCTCAATTTGAATATTCGCATCGAGATATTGTAATAGAACAAATACCATTACAATGGCATGATGGTAGAATGAAATTACTGTTGGCGCATTCTTCCAGTCAAAAGCCGGATATAACTCATATCGGCATAGAATGGGCTCAAGAATATATATCTTCCAATATATTCGCTTCAATCAAGGTTGACACATCATCAATTCCAAAGGAGTTTCTTCAAACAGTCCTTGGAAATAATGGTGAAGTGTATTGTATGCCATGGACAATGAATACAAGAGCACTTGTTCTTACTCATGAATTAGCTCAATATAAAGATGTCAAGACATGGGAACAATTACTACAAACACATGTTCCAGGTGCCATATTCGGAATAAATGCTACTGAAAAACATTCAGTTATGAAAAAGGTACTTCCAATTTTATGGAGTAAAGGAAGTATAATTTGTACGAAGCTACCAATTAGTGAAACTTGCGATGATTCATTGATTTATGGACTAGAACTTCTTACCCAGTTGAAGAATAGAGGTCTCATTGAACAGTCCCGAATACTTGATCAATATTTGATTAAGGGCACTATTCGAGCCACATTGACCGGACAATGGATCCTTCCACAATTACAAAGAATACCTCACACTATTGTACCAAGAATACCTGGTATATCAGGTGCTTCAATTCTCAGTGGTGATTGTTTGGGTATCTCGAATCACACTCAATATCCACAAGAAGCAATTGCTTTTACTAGATATCTGACTTCATATACACAAACCAAACAGATGTGTTTGAGTATATCCGATGCCGGATTTCCAGCCCATGTGAATGCCTTCACTGATATAGATTTAGTATTGGATAAAGATCGAAAAGCTTATTTGGAACAATGCAGAATTTCTAAGATTTTACCTTCCCCTTCATACTTTTTGGATGCTGAAGAAATCATTGAAGACTGTATCATGCAATATCTGTATGGGACATTGGATGCCAAAGGATGTCGGGAAACGATGAAACGCAGATTGTATAGCTTAGAACAAGCACAAAAAAAAGGGTCGTAAACACGACCCTTAGATTATTTTCTCAATACCGCGGCAGCGGCAAAGATAGCATCTTTAAACTCCTTGAATGTTTGAACCTCCCCTCCAGTCAAACGAGCTCTATTCAAAAATGCCAGAACATTGTCAGCTTGTTTTGCATTCATGTCGAGAGTGATTTTATCATTCAATTGCTTTTTCTCATTTGCTCCTTTCACCAAAGCTGGATAAAATAATCCTTTGATTTCCAAAAAGGCATCAACCTCAGCTCCATTTAATTCAATCTTCTCCATCAAACGCAAAGCGAGATCAAGTTGACCATAGGTAAATGTTGGTTTGATGATAGGATATTGTTGCTGTTGCTGTTGCTGCTGAGCAAATGTTGTTCCTGTGATGAACAATAATGTCACAATGACAGAAAACAGATATTTCATGTAAACAATCCTTGTATTATAATGAAGTATGTAATGTTAAACGATGTATTGAACCTGCTGTTCCAAGGGCTGAAACGCCATAATCAACTTGTACATATGCTGTCCGAACTCCAACTCCAGCAGCAAAGCCTGAAAATCTTCTTTGGCCTTGAATGCTGGTGGCATTTCTGACATAATTATCATATCCGATACGCAAATCTAATACTTTGCTGAGTATGAATTCTCCACCTATGCTGAAATTACCAATACGATCAAAAAATGCATCAGCATCATCAGCCAAATGATGTAAAGAGAAATTGAGCAATAGTGGTAAACCTCGTAATCTATGATTTATACCGACTCTTACATCAATCGGCATGCGATCGGTGATTCCTTCAAATGTTGAAAGTTGAGTTCCTATATTCAATAATGAAAACCCAATATTGGTTCGTGAAGCAGGAATTCTATACAGAATACCCGCATCCATAGCCAAAGCAGTTGAAGACAAATCATCCAATGTTGCATACATGAATTTAGCAGATATGCCATAGCTCAATATGGAATCCAATTCATTGGAATATGTTCCCATGAGTCCGACATTATTTGCAGAGAATGAACCGGTAACACTTCCAAATTCATCAGTCCTATCGAATGAGCCATAGGTTGTATAGACTGCACTAATTGAGATTCTTTCAGTGGAATTCTTTTCAATTGGCAATGTATATGTAGCCATACCGGAGCTTATATCCAATACATGCTTCATGAATGTTGCGGATATCGTTGAGGAATCAATAGTGGCAAGTGTACCTGGATTGAAGAATAGAGCTGTTTGATCCTGAGTCATGCTTGTGAATGCACCACCCAATCCTGCAGAACGTGCACTGATTCCTAATTGAATAAAATCAAACGGAGATTGCGCTTCTATTCGTATACATGAGGATATACTAAGAAAACACACAATCATGATTGAATATATCTTCATGCGCCTATATCCTCTTTATTGTTTAATGAATTGATTGTTCCATTCCATAATTCTAGAAAGCTCTTGGGTGGTCTGACCGGTTTACCTGTTGCAATATTCATAAATGGATGAATGGTATGTCCAATAGTAAGAAGCTTTTCATGTTTTGTGATTTCATAGGTAATATGAAGAAGAATACCTCTTTCCATTCTGCATGTAGCTTGAACTGAAATGAGATCATCATATTCTGCAGGTGCTTTATATTCAAGATGAGCCTCAATGACAGGTAATTGAATACCTTGTTGCTCTAATACAGCATATGGCATTCCAAGTGAACGTAATAATTCAGTCCGACCAATCTCGAAATATGTCAAGTAATTACCATTATAGACAATACCCATTTTATCGGTATCTGCATATCGAACACGAATCATTGTTGTATGTGAATGTTCAATATTCATAGGAACTATTTGTGTAAGATCAGTTCAATAACTCTTTGCAAGTCATCAAGTGAGAAAAATGCAATTTCTATTTTCCCGGTCTCATGTTCTTTGAGTTGAATTGCAACTTGTGTCGTAAAATGTTCTCGCAAACTGTCTTCCAAAGCCAAAACATCATTACTCAGAGTTTGGACCTGTTTTGCACTTTTTGCATGTTTTCTTGATGCTGTTTTTTTAGCTTTCTTGCCTCCACCCATCATTTCACGAATGATTTGCTCAGTTTCTCGAACCGATAAATCTTCGTGTATGATTTTATCGGCAAGCATCTTTTGATTATCTGTCGAAGTCAATGAAAGTAAAGCTCTGGCATGACCATTTGAAATTTCACGCATCGCAAGTTTTTGCTGTATCTCTATAGGTAATTTGAGTAATCTCAAAAAATTGGAAATGGTCGCGCGATCTTTACCAACTTTTTGTGCGACTTCTTCTTGTGTGAGATGACACTTTTCCATCAAAAGTGCATAGCCCATAGCAACTTCTATATCATTGAGATTTTCTCTTTGAACATTTTCAATGATTGCAAGTTCAATCATTGTTTGATCTGAGTCAATATCCAATACCATTGCAGGTATGGTATCAAGTCCGGCTTCAATGGAAGCTCTGATTCTTCGCTCACCGGCAATAAGCTCATATGCATTTCCGGACTTCCTTACTGCAATTGGCTGGATGACACCATGTATTTTGATGGAATCAACAAGTTCTTTTAATGCTTCAGGATCAAAAATGACGCGAGGCTGAAAAGGATTTGTTTTGATTTTCGTGATTTCAATCTCAATAGTCTTTTGAGAATCCATTTCATTTTGAACAGGATTCACTGATGATGGAGATTGTTGGATAAGTGCTCCAAGCCCTTTCCCAAGTCCTGTTTGTTTCATGATTGCTTGCCAAATTGATGAGCATTATTCTCTATGATTTCCATTGCCAAGTCCAGATAATTCCGTGCGCCTGTACTCAATGCATCATATAATACGATGGGTTTACCATGACTTGGAGATTCAGACAAACGTACATTTCTTTGGATGACGGTTTTCATGACCTTATCCTCAAAATGCTTTCTGACTTCTTGTTCCACTTGTTGGGATAATCTCAAACGACCATCAAACATGGTAAGCAATACACCTTCGATGTCCAAAGCAGGATTCAAATGTTTTCGTACTATGGATATGGTATTCAATAATTGACCAAGACCTTCCAGAGCATAATATTCACATTGTACGGGAATGAGGACTGAATTTGCAGCAGATAATCCATTCAGTGTAAGTATACCAAGTGAAGGAGGACAATCTATAATCATATAATCATAATTATCTTTGATAGTAGATAATGCCTGTTTCAAAACATATTCACGTTCTTGAAGGTCAATCATCTCTATTTCTGCACCAACAAGATTGATATGCGATGGCAAAACTGATAAGAATGGCATCATGGTAGAAACAATAGCATCAGTTACGAGGGATGAACCAATCAATACTTCATATACTGTATGATCCAGACTTTTCGTATCAATCCCTAATCCATTCGAAGCATTTGCCTGTGGATCAATATCTATAAGTAATGTCTTTTTTTCCGCTGCTGCTAAAGATGCGGCTATATTGACAGCGGAGGTGGTCTTCCCAACTCCGCCTTTTTGATTTGCAATCGCGATTATTTTCGCCATGTTATCGTAGATTATTCTTGTGGTGGAGTCAATTGTTTATGAGCACCATCGCAAAATGGTTGATTGGCGCTATGCTTACATGTACACCATGATACTGTCTTTGTTTCTGTTATTTCTACAGCCATTGGTGAAAAAGATGAACCTTTATGTGATCCATCACAGAATGGTTGATTGGAAGATTTACCACATGAGCACCAGTAATATGTGCCTGGTTCCATTTCCATTCTGATGGATTTATACCCACCTATTTGCGGAGTTTCCATGATTGTGTCCTTACATTGAAGTTGGTGAAGAAATACCCAATATTGTCAATCCATTATGAATGACCGTTTTTGTCAACATTGCAAGATGTACCCTTGCATTCATCAGTTCTGATTCTGTACCCAATACTCTACAATCATGATAGAAGGAATGAAATGCTGAAGCAACTTCTCGCAAATATTCTGAAATGATTTGCGGCTCAAGATTTTGTGCCGCTCGTATTGTGACTTCTTCAAATCTGCTTAATGTAAATAGAAGTTGCAATTCTGATGAATGTATCAAGAGTGATGCATCATAACTCTCTTGAATGTGTATTTGTTGTTCTTCGATTTGTCGTAGTAATGAACAAATACGAGCATGTACATATTGCAGATAATAGACCGGATTCTTATCATTTTGTTCTCGAGCAATCTGAAGATCAAATTCCAATTGAGTTTGAGCTCCTCTCATGAGAAAGAAGAATCGCACGACATCCGCACCGACTTCTTCAATTAATTCATCCAGTGTATAACTTTTTCCTGACCTCTTACTCATTTTGACTTGTTCGCCATTATCCCAAAGAGTCACAAATTGATAAATCAATACGGAGAGTTTGGAAATATCATAACCCAAAGCTTTCAGACCAGCTTTAACATCAGGAATTGTTGCTATATGATCAGCACCAAAAATATCGACAATGAGATCATAGTTTCTCTCGAATTTAGTACGATGATATGCTATGTCAGGAAGACGATACGTTGGTTCACCTGTACTTTTTACTATGACTCTATCTGTGAGAGATTCATCAATCTCGGAGAACTTCATCCAAGTGGCACCATCTTTCTCATAACTCAGATTCTTCTCTTTCAATTCATTCAGTAAATGCTGAATTGTTCCATCAGTAAACAGTGAATCTTCATTGAAGAATGAATCTTGATGAATATTCATGTTTTTGAGGGTATTCATGATGGAAGAAAAACACCATTCTTCCCCCATCTTTTTTACAGTTTCAAGAGATGAAGTAGTTTCTTCCGATAATGCATTCCCATATTTTTCAAATGCTTGTTGAGCTATTTCTATGATATAATCACCATGATATCCATCTTCAGGAAATGGATACTCAGCATTGCCGAGAATATGTTGATAGCGAGCAAAAATGGATTTTGCCAGCATATTCATTTGATTGCCGGCATTATTGAAATAGTATTCTCTTGTGACCTTATACCCAGCCCATTCTAATAGGTTGGCAGCAGTATCACCGATAGCAGCATTTCTTCCATGACCCAGATGTAATTTACCGGTAGGATTTGCACTTACATATTCAATATTTGCTGTTTTACCGGACCCAATAGTTGATTTACCATACATTGCACCAGATGCAATCATATCCCTCATGGCAAGATGAAATGCATGTGGCTGTAAATGGATATTGATAAATCCTGCTCCGGCAATGTCTACCTTCTCAATAATGGATGTATTCACTGAGAGATGTGATAGGATGTCTTGAGCTATATCAATTGGTTTCTTTCTGAGTTCCTTTGCCAATGTCATCGCGATATTGGTCGAAAGATGTCCATGCTCAGCAATTTTGGGTCTTTCAAAATTGAGATTCGGCGATGCAATACCGATATCTTGCAGTGCTTGTTTGAATGCCGATTCAATATACCGATGCATCATAATCCATCCTCATCGAAAGAATCAATGTGCTGATATCGTTCAGGTATTCTACGTTCTTTTGTAAGTTCTGTTAAATACTGTTGTTTTTGCGTTTTATTCATCTTCGAAAGTTTGTCTTCATTCAATGTATAGAAATCCGCATCTCCCCATAGTTTTTCAATGCGATAGAAATCACGTGCATCCATATGAAAAACATGGACAACAACATCAAAATAGTCTAGAATAACCCATTGTTTTGCAGTCCAACCTTCAGATTTAGGAAATCCTTGACCGGCTTCTTTCCCTGCTCTTTCTATTCCTGAGGATACTGCATCAACTTGTACCTCTGACAAGCAGGAGCATAATACGAAAAATTCAGCCGGAGCTCCGTCGGCTTTTGTCAAGTCCATGACCAAGATGTTCTCTGCTTTTTTATCTGCCATTACCCTAGCACAAAACAAAGCATATGCTTTACTTTGAGCGAGTGTGTTTTTTTGTTTGGATGCAGCCAATGCATTCTCCGATTAAGATTGTAGCAATAATGTTTTGTCGAGTATTTCCAGGGTTTGCTCATCCAATGTATAGACAATTGGTTTACCCGTTGCGATGTTTAGTTCGAGAATTTCCTCTTTAGTGAGTTTCTCCAAGTCTGCAATCAATGCTCTGAGTGAATTTCCATGTGCTGTAATGAGTACATTTTTTCCTTGTTTCAATACAGGGATGATCTCTTCATGAAAATATGGGAGAACTCTCTCTTGTGTCATTTTTAGTGATTCACCATTTGGAGGCGGTATATCATAGCTTCTTCTCCAAATCTTTAATTGATCTGAACCGAATTCTTCACCGACTTGATCTTTATTCAAACCTTGAAGATCGCCATAATGTCTTTCATTTAATTTTTCACTTCTCTTCGTTGGAATCATTCCTTTGCCAGCAGATTGCAATGCAATGTCTGCGGTACGAATAGCTCTCAATAAAGCAGAAGTGTATAGCATGTCTATTGTATAATCTTTGAGAGCAAGACCGGCATTTCGAGCCTCTTCCTCTCCTTTGGATGTTATATCAACATCAACCCAGCCGGTAAAGCGATTTTCAACATTCCATTGAGACTCGCCATGTCGTAATAATATGAGATGGACCATAGTATGTTTATTATTTGTTTTTCCACATTGGTTTTCTTTTCTCGATGAATGCATTCATGCCTTCTTTTTGGTCTTCGGATGCAAAAAGGAGATAAAAATTCTTCCTTTCCAATTCCAAACCACCTTCCAATGTTGTGCTGAATGATTTCAACACAGATTCTTTAATGAGTTTGACCGCCAAGGGAGCTTTGCCGGCAATTTCAGAAGCAAGTGCAATTGCTTCTTGTACATAGGATTCGACAGGTACTACTTTATTGATTAAGCCTGCTCTCCAAGCTTCCCGAGCAGAGATCATTCTTCCTGTCAATGCAATCTCCATAGCTCTCACTTTACCGATTGCTCTCGTCAGTCTTTGCGTTCCACCGGCACCAGGCATGACGCCAATATTGATTTCAGGTTGACCAAATTGAGCGGTCTCACTTGCAATCAACATGTCACAATTCATGGCCAATTCACATCCACCGCCTAAAGCAAATCCTGAAATAGCACCTATAATCGGTTTTTTGATCGCTCTGATGCGTTCCCATCTGGCAAATTGATCTCTTTCGAGCATTTCCATGGAACCGGCACCGGACATTTCTTTGATATCTGCTCCGGCAGCAAATGCTTTTTCATTGCCATGGATGACAATACATCGAATGTCTGCTGATCGTTCAAATTGTTCCATAGCTTCAACAATTTCAATCATTGTTTGCAAACTCAATGCATTGAGTACTTGTGGTCTATTCAATTGTATGACTCCTATACCCGGCTTAGGAATTGAAGTCAGAATGCATGTCCATTGTTCCATATTACAGTAATAAACCTGCCAATGTGGCTGTGAGCAAATTGCCTAAGGCTCCTGTAATCATTGCTTTGAGTCCAAGAGCGGCGATATCTTTTTTTCTTTCTGGTATCAATGCTCCAATGCCACCAATTTGAATGGCAATAGAACTGAAATTTGCGAATCCGCATAATGCAAAAGTAGCCATTGTGACTGTCTTAGGCATCAGATTTCCTTGTTTGATATATTCCGCAAGGTCGGCATATGCAAGAAATTCATTGAGACTGATTTTTGTTCCAAACAATGCTCCGAATTTGTCAATGTCCTGTATTGGAACACCAATCATAAACCCGATTGGAGTAAACATCACTCCAAAAAGTTCTTTTAAGTCATGAGGAAACCATATTGCATATTGCGAAAGTGCATTGTGTATATTCAGAATACCTGCATTGATACCGGCAATGATTGCCACGAATGCAATCAACATTGCGGCAATTCCAGCAGATAGTTTCAAGCCATCCATGGCTCCATTGGCAGCAGCTTCTACAATTGTTGATGTTTCAGGAAGTACAGGTGTGGTCTCAGAAAGGATCGTCTCACTCTTTGAGGAAGGTATAACAATTTTCGAAAGCATCAATCCTGCCGGTGCGGACATTAAACTGGCAGTAATCAAATCAGATGCTGATACACCCATTTGAATATATCCTGCCATAACGCCTCCGGCTATGGTAATAAATCCCCCAACCATAATTGTATTGAGTTCTGATTTTGAAGCTGTAGATAAATATGGTCTGATCAATAATGGTGCTTCTGTTTGACCCAGAAAGATATTCGCAGAAGCTGATAAGGACTCAATACCTGTAGTTTTTAATGTTTTGCTCATGAACCATGACATTCCTCTCACGATATATTGCATAAAGCCAATATGATAGAGCATTGACATGATTGAAGAGAAAAATATGATTACCGGCAATACGGTGAATGCAAATTGAAAACCGAAGGTATTTGTATATGATGGATTCGCAATGTTTCCGAATAACATTTGAGCACCATTTGAAGCCAATGCCAAAAAACCGGAAATAGCAGATCCAAGACTCGCCATGAGTGATATACCAAAAGGCACTTTCATGATGAATAATGCTATCAGAACTTGTAATGAGAGTCCGATGAGTACCATTTTCCATGGAAATGCTCTTTTATTCTCTGATAGTAGCCAACAAAGAAATAAAATGAAAATAATGCCAAGTATGCCTATTGCATTTTCCAATATCACACCCATTTATGTTCAATATACCATTCGACTGTACGCTTAATGCCTTCTTCAATCGAAATGTGTTGCTTCCAACCAAAGTCTTTCTTCGCCTTATCTACTGAACAGATCCAATATGGTTGTATGAGATCTTTTCCTTTTTCATAATTAAGGACAGGCGGTTTACTTGAAAATTTTCCAAAAAACTCTGATAATCCGGCTAATAACATGACAGTTGCATGTGGAACTCTAATTGGCATTACAAATGATTTACCGAATGCATTTTTTGTAATCTCCGCGATTTGCTTCCAATCATAAAAATCTTCACTTGAAATAAAATAGGTTTCACCTATTGTATGTGGACTAAAGGCGGATTCCACGATGCCTCTTGCCAAATCAATGCCATGAATGAGACTTACTTTTTTTTCATCGAAACCAATCAATGGAACAATTCCTTTTGATACAGACTGAAAAAAAGTAAGTACCGCAGTATCTCGTTCACCATATACAGCCGGAGGTCTGACAATGGTAATAGGAAAATAGTTGGAATATTCTCTCACAACTTCTTCCGCTGCCCTTTTTGATCTTCCATATGCTGTGATTGGAAAAAGCGGTGAGTCTTCATGTACCGGTTCAATTAAAGAAGGTGAAGGTCCTGTAACGGTTTGTGAACTCACATGTAAAAATCTTTGAAGATTTGGTGCATGGTTTTTGGCAACTTCAAGTAAATTTCTTGTAGCATCTCTATTTCCACGTAAAAATTCTTCATCATTTCTAGCAGCAGTCAAACCGGCAACATGTATAATCATGTCAATATCTTGTACTGCAGGAATCAATGATTCCGGATTTTCCAATGATGCATTGATGATATGAACATCTTTATTGTTAAGCCAACGAAGATCACTAGTTGGTCGAGCAATGCATACTATATCCGTATCAGCATTCTTCAATGTATCAACTACATGACTTCCGATAAACCCAGTAGCTCCTGTAACCAATACTCTCATTATGATTTCTCCATAATTACAGTTGAGCCATCAGGAAGGACGATATCATACTGTGCAGTTGATTCACCTTTACTGATTCTTCGAAGTTTACTTTGCAATAAGGTTCTCTTTAATTGAGATAAACGATCGGTAAAATATATTCCGTTCAAATGATCTATCTCATGTTGCATCACTCTGGCTAATAATCCATCTGCTTCCATAGTATGCATGGTTTCTTGTTCATCCATGAATGTTACTTGTATTGACTCAGGACGAATAACGAGCTCTCTCACATTGGGTAGACTTAGACATCCTTCTTCATAATCTGACTCTTCATCAGAGTAATGAGTGATTTTTGGATTAATCATAACCAATGGCTTGATATGTTCATAACCTTCCACAGGTGAAATGTCAATGACTGTTATTGACAATGGAGAGCCTACTTGATTTGCAGCCAAACCAATGCCTTCAGCTTGTACCATTGTTTGTTTCATGTCTTCA
>JALRFC010000169.1 GCA_023253875.1 Candidatus Kapaibacterium sp. | reverse complement strand
ATCACTCGTCCGCCTCCACTTGGCCCAATGGATCTATCAATATATCCTCTAAGAGGCGTAATGGCAAAACCGCCTAGTCCATTGCCACCCATAAAGAACAATTCATTACCAAGAATATTTGTATCGCTTTTTATACCTGCCACATACCCCATATCTGTACTTAGATACAGTACTAATCGAGGATTCCCATCTACACTTGCAAGTGGATGAAACATTTCAAGATTAAACGTATTCTTGAGATAGTCCACTTTGCCGATTCCAATTCCTCCTGCAGCGAAAGAAGAAGATAATGTGAATCGAGAACCAGCTGTTGGAAATATCGCATTATCCAAACTTATGCGAGAAACTGAACCAGTCAAACTAAGTTCACCACCATTGAAAGCACGAAACACACCTTGCGATGCTGTTTGTTCATTGTATTGTGCTCGAACAATGCCGTCTACTCGGAAATAATCATCAGGCCAACGTAATCTGCGGCCTATATTCACAGAGGCACCATAACGGGTGAGATTGAACACAAAATTCTGTCTGATGGAATATAAATTTACACCCAAAGTAGTTGGTGTATTATTCAGCCAAGGCTCGGTGAATCCTAATTGAATTGTTTGATATCTACTTTGTTGACCGAATTCAGCATTGATATTGAGTATTTGTCCTCCACCACCTCGAAGTGGTTCTGAGAAAGAGAAATTATTAAGCGTGATTCCAATTGAACCGGTCAAACCAAATGTACCTGCATATCCCATCGATGCATTGAATGTATCGGTCGAGCGCTCTTCCACTCGATAGAGTACATCTACTTTTGTATTATCGACCGGCTTAATATCCGGCTTCAAAGCCTCAGGATTGAAATAATTCAAAACGCCAAGTCCACGAACACTTCGAATAATTGCGGAACGATTGAAAAATTCACCGGGACGAGTAAATAATTCTCTTCTAATCACTTTGTCTTTGGTTTTTGTATTACCAACGATCTCTACTTTACGAATGGTATAGCGGTCTCTTTCAAAAACTTTTACGATAATATCGAGTGAATCACCATCGGCTTTTCTTTCTTCTTTGATCAGGTTTGCTCCCAAGTACCCATTGTCAAGATACATGGATGCAACATCAGATTGATCTTCATTCCCCGTAAGATTCTTATCCAATCGCTCCGCATCATAGGGTTCATTGAGCGGTATATTCAATCTACGGAATAACAATTCTTGAGGATAAACAGTATTTCCTTCAAATGTTACAGATCGCAGATAGTATTTTTTACCTTCAAAAATATCAACATGAATACTGACTTTTTGAATATCTGGATAATAGATGACTGTATCCTTGACAATATCAGCATCTATGAAACCTTTGGATCTAAAAAATTGAAGTAATTTCTTTTTGTCATCTTCATATTTCAATTTATCAAACTTGGATGATGACCAAAATTTCCACCAAGTCTTTGTTTTGGTATCTTCCAATGCACCTGCCAAGTCAGATGAGGAAAGCAGTGAATTCCCGGTGAATAAGATG
Organism: Candidatus Kapaibacterium sp.; assembly: GCA_023253875.1. GTDB lineage: Bacteria > Bacteroidota > Ignavibacteria > Kapaibacteriales > UBA961 > UBA961. The sequence continues at coordinate 3,179 of JALRFC010000169.1, read as the reverse complement.
CTATCTACATAGAAATCTGCACCTTCTTCTATAGTCATTTCCAAATGAGCATATAATCCTGTATCGGTTGGAATGATAGCCGGAGTGATTTTTGCATACATCAAACCTTCTTTTTCATACAGAGCTTTGACTGCATCCTTTGCTATATCCACTTCATATGCTGAAAGAATATCGCCCTTAACTTTTCCTATCGCCTTTTCAATGTCTTTAGAACTAACCTTATCATTTCCTTTTATCTCAAGCCAACTGAAGCGAGCAAATTCTTTTACTTTTATCGTCAGAAAAATGCCACTTGCAGTTATCTTGTCAATCACTATATCAATAGATTCGAATTGATTTCTTTGCCATAAATTTCTGATTGCTTCTTGTTGCTTCGGACCCGGGATTTTCATTTCTTCACCAACTTTCAAACCTGAAATGGTGATGATGGTTTGTGCATCGGCATAGGTATTGCCATCAACAGAAACTCCGGCTATTAGATATGACTTTGCCTGCCCCTGAGCATGCAATGAAATTTGCGTCATCAGTATCAGCGTTGATACTATGATGCAATAAGGTAAAAACCATTGTTTTGTGATTATTCGCATGCCCCTCATCACCTGGAAGAAAATGAAGATATGATTCTTCGAAGTGAACCCTGCTGATTCTCTTTTTCATCAGACTCTCTCAATTGCTGTCCCGTTTTTCCAAATCGGCGTTCTCTATTGAGAAAATCTTTCAATGCACAGTATAAATCTTCTCTTCTGAAATCCGGCCACAATTGTTTGGTGATATACATCTCAGAATATGCCGATTCCCACAATAAGAAATTGCTGAGACGCATTTCACCTGAAGTTCTGATCATTAAATCAGGATCCGGCATTGATTCAGTCAAGAGATACTTTGAAAATTGCTCATCGGTAATATCTTCAGGTGATAAAGTGCCCCTTCGTATATCAAGTGCAATCATTTGAACTGCACGAACGATATCCCATCTTCCGGAATAACTCAGAGCCAAAGTCAATGTCAATCCCGTATTCTTGGAAGTACGTTCTATGGCTTCATTAAGGATATTCTGCACATTTTTGGGTAAAGCATTCAATTTGCCAATGGCATGGAGTCGAACATTATTTGCATCCAACTCATCAATCTCTTGAAGGAGATAGGTTTTGAGTAGTGACATTAGAATCTGCACTTCCATTCGAGGTCTTTTCCAATTCTCCATGGAAAATGCATAAACTGTAAGAAAACCGATATTTAATTGAGAACAGGCTTTTACAATATCGCGAACACTCTCAATTCCCTGTTGATGTCCGGCTGCCCTTGGAAGATTTCTGTCCATTGCCCAACGACCATTTCCATCCATAATGATTGCAATATGTCGTGGCAATGTACCTGCTTCCAACAGTGAAGCCTGTAATTGTTTGTCCTCGGGGGATTGACTATCTATCCATTGATTATTCATGCTATGCTCGATGACATTCTTCGACAAAAACAAATGATTGGCACCCACGGGTGCATAAACTGATTACAAACATTCGGGATCAAAGAAACATAGGCAATGAAAAGATAATCGCTTAGTGCGGAAAAAATCTTGGCAAAAATACTGTTATATGCTGAAAAAACAATGCTACTAGACGATTTTTACTAAATAACGCCATTGAATCATTCTAAATGAAACGTAAAAGGAGTAATGTCTTATCATCTTCAGGATATTCGGCTGATTGCATTGCTTGTTGTTTCAAGATATCATCAAGAAATTCCACCGCTGAAAGTGATGTATTGTGATCGATGGTACCAAGCATAGTGCTTAATATGACTTTTTGCTCTAGTGATGAATCATATACACCATCGGTGTACAAACAAAGAATATCACCTTGAGCAATTGACAATTCTTCACATTCTATTTCTTGCAATTGAGATTTCACTCCCAGCACCATACACCCTTTCTGAAGTTGAACAATTGTTCCTTGAACATTTCGCAATAAAGGTGTTTCATGTCCGGCATTGATTGAGATCAATGTATTTTTTTCACTATTGATTTTGACGATATTACAAGTCACGAATATATCAGGCGCGGTATGATTATAGAGCACATCATTCAATTCATGGACAATCTCTTTAGGTCCTTTGTCTTGCTTAACCAATAAGGAACATGCTGATTTTACCATTGACATAATCATTGCTGAACCTATTCCTTTTCCGGAAACATCGGCCATAATCACGGCTAATGAGCCATCAGAGTATGGAATGATATCCATATAATCACCACCTATTTCCAAACTCGGAATATGTATACCTGAACATTCACAATGCGGGTAGTGGATGGGAAAAGTAGGTAAGAGATTTTTTTGAACGATTCCGGCAATCTCCATTTCCTTTTTCAATATTGCCAATATCTGTTCCTCTTCATATAAGCGAGCTCTCTCCAATGAAACCGCTATCACCATCCCCATGATGGAAATAAAATAAATATCATCTTCTGTACATGATTCACTGTGTCTTTTTCCAAGAATAATAGAACCATATGAAGTACCTCCATGCATCATGCCAATGCAAGCATGGCCCTGAATCAATTGATATTCTTGATGATTATCTATTGTGGAGAGTATAGGCTGAAGATCATCATTAGTCATACCATTTGAAGACAGTATGTGCTTCATACCTGCTTGATCAGGAGTTATAATCGCATAAGAACTCACCATGAGCTGTCCCATGAGAAATTGTCCCGCCACACTCGCAATTCCTTGCGGTGTTGATTGCAAAATAATCTCAGAAAGCATCTCGGTAATTGTATGCATCAATAGGGATGAACGACCTATTTTCCTTTCACCGAGAGATGCACTGAATTGCTGCTTAATTCCACTCAATTCCATAGAAGCAATTGTACATACCAAGCTTAGCAATTGCAATTGCTCTGATTCTATACAGGAAGAATAATGTACTTCACCATGCATGGTCCCGGCATGCTGCAAAAACATGATTGCATATTCTTCATTGCTATCATCACCTTTTTGAATGATCGAATGCATACCCAAATGAGAATCTCTAAGAAATATCTCAAACGATAAATCAGAACGTATCTCAGAAATCAAATTTCCCAATGCAATGCAGACTTCATATTCATCATTGGAATGTGACAGTTCTAACAAGAGAGCATGGAGTGTGGTTGGAAGAGCATTCATTCTATCATTGGAAAC
>JALRFC010000168.1 GCA_023253875.1 Candidatus Kapaibacterium sp. | reverse complement strand
CACGACAACGAGTGAGCCATCCGAAATCCCAGCATTCACCATTGATGTACCACTCACTTGCACGAAGAATGTGGCTGTTTTGTTCTGAATAAGATATTCATCGAGTGATAATCTTTTGTCGATATAATCTTCAGCAGGCGAAGGAAAACCCGCACTGACGCCAGACAAAAACAGCGGATATGAACTATCCGGTGGAGATTCTTTGAATCCCATTATTGTAAGAACAGTAGTTTTTTCTTTCATGATATTCAGTGCTTTGCAGGAGTGATTTCTGAGTGAGTGCAAACTATGGAATTGCATTGATATTTTTGAACCATCTTGTTCACATCAAAATGGTTCTGAATGTCAGATTGATTCTTGGTTCATGAACATTCTTGGTTTTAGGCAATGCATGATGCCAAGCATGCTGAGTTTGGCCTCGCATGATCAATAAGCTACCATGTTCGAGCAGAATCTCAATTTTCTCCTTCGAGATACGATGTTTGAATGCAAACTTCCGCTTGGAACCAAATGAAACAGATGCAATGATGGGTTCTTTGCCAAGCTCATGCTCATTATCAGCATGCCAGCCCATACCATCATTGCCATCATGGTAATAGTTACAAAGAACGGAATTGAATGAAGTATTCGCTATTGCTTCGCAAGCCTGTTTGATCTTCAATAATTCTTTTGTCCATGGCAATGGCTCCCTTCGAATACCGCTATAGGAATAGGCTGCTCCGGAATCACCATACCATGCACTCTTGCGATTGAGTGTCAGAGTTTTTCCGAACATTTTTACGGTATCATTTGACCAATGAATGGATGCGGTGAGCCTGTCTATCCAATGCGGATCTGATAAAGAAAGCATATCAGCCGGATAATAGATGACTTCGCCATCATGAGGAAGTAGGGAAATTGCAGTATTATTCATGCCGATGAAACCCATGTTTTCAGTTTTCGGTTCCATGTCTTTTGTCTATTTTGTGGTCAGTACAATGTCATCAAGGAGTTATATATGAACATATTTTATACTGCATTTCTCTTTCTGATCATGAGTATGATCGCGAATGCTCAACAATTACCGAAAGAACCCATTCCCGGTGGTTTGGAATCTCATGATCGGGGCATTTCAAGGGAAATTGAAGCATTGAATCATCAGATCACACATGATCCATCATATAGACCAATTCCGAAGTTGCAAAGAAAGCACAGTGTAGAAAGTGGACTAGGTATTATGGATATGCCTGATACTGCTTGCGTACAACTCATTCCAATCGTTTTTCATGTCTTTCATCCAAAGGGTGAGGCCGGTGTTCCGCTTTCACAATTGGAATATGCAATTGAAGATTTGAATCGCACATTTGCCGGAACAGATGCCGATTTCGGAACAGTGAATCCTGTATTCAAAAACACAAAGTCATACTCAAAAATACGATTTGCACTTGCAAAAAGAGATCCATTCGGTAAGCCGACAAATGGTGTGGTGTATTATCAAGATCGTCAAGGTGGATTTGGAAATATCGGACCTAGCTGGGAAAATCAAATTCGCACATATGCATGGGATAATTATAAGTACTTCAATGTCTATGTTCAGAATGATATATATGCCAATAATGTCTTCAATAATTCCGGAGTCTGTTGGTATCCATCCACATGGATGAGTGATAATGATATCGCTCGCATGATCTATAATTATGTATATCTCGGCAAAGGTGGTTCATCCTATAATTATTTGGAATTCAATCAAACCTTCACGCATGAGGTAGGACATTATCTCGATTTACGCCATACATTTGAAGGTGGCTCTTGTACGGGTGCAGGAGATTTATGTGATGATACTCCACCAACAGATATTGCTGCAGCAGGCTGTGATGCAACGAGATGTAATGGAATCATCAATGGAGAAAATTACATGGATTATAATACCGCTTGCTATAAGAATTTCACGATTGATCAAGTTTCACGTATGGATGCGGCGATGAAGCATCCGGCAAGAAGTACTTTATGGCAACCTTCAAATTTAGTGGCAACAGGTTTATTGTCTCCAAATAGTAAAGACACTTGTTTGGATTCACCATTCATTTCATATTCAACGCAACACTTGAGAGAGTCCTTGAATAATGATGGTTCCTTGGATGGTGGTTCAATTATTATCTATGCGAGTAATGGAGCAAAATTTGGGATGAAGGGAACTTCATTGATTGCAGGAGAACATTATTCCCCAATAGAATTACCTGATGGACTCAAAGAGAATATTACCGTTTCTGAAGATGGCACATTTGCCACGATGTCCATTACCGGAAAGGCGGTAAAACATTCCGCAAATGATACGAAGGCATCGCTCACTTTTACATTATTTGAAGAAGCTTTTACAGAAGGAGTTGACAAAGCAATCGTGAATATGTCGACCCAATTACGCATTGAATTCAGAGATCCATGGAAGAAGACATGTGTGGATACATATATTCGGGCAAGTGCAGACACAACATGGAATCTCTTTGAATTACAAGGACCATATCCTCGATATTTCGGCATGTGGAAGAATAAAGATATTTATGCGATTGAGAATTATGGTCGCGGTTTTATCACTGAGTCTGCAATAAGTTCCAATGTCGTTTTACTCGAACCGGGTACTGTCATTAGTGCTGACAATACATGGAATCAAGGTGGAGCGCCGATTGTATTGTATGGTCCTGACTATACAGTCCTCGATGGAAAAACCGGCTATGTGGGATTCCGCATTCAAGTACATGATGCATTTCATTATGGTTGGATGCGCATTGCAGTTTCAGCGACAAATGGTTGTACAGTACTTGAATATCAATACAATGAAAAACCAAATGAAGGTATTGCAGCCGGAGCTGATTGTGCAATTGCATTGTCTGCTGAAGAACAAATCATGTCGGAATCATTTACGATCAAGCCGAATCCAACAACTGATCATATTGTGATAGATTTCAAAAGGGATATCCCAGTGGGTGGAACATTTGTGATTCATTCAATGACCGGCATCGAACAAATGCGATTTTCAATCGAGCAATCATTACAAGAACTTTCAATACAGGATTTGACTGCAGGTGTCTATATGATTTCACTGATAGATCAAGCAGGACATCGCATACATACTCAGTCAATCATCAAACATTAAGGAGGAAATATGAAAGAGCAACAAGTCGATCGTAGACAATTCATGCGGACCATGGGAATATTACCTATCGTTTCTGGTGCTGTGTTGATGAGCTTATGCACATCAGGATGTTCAGATGATGATAATCCAACAACTCCATTGACCGGAGAGAAGGTGACATTACTTCTTGATAATGAACCTACATTGGCCGTTAATGGAGGATTCATTCGACGCTCATTTGGCGCGAATATGAATGCAAATAGACCGGTTATTGTTGTAAGAACTTCGCAAGATAAATTTCGTGCAATGTCGAGTTATTGTCCACATGAAGGTGGTACTATCGGTGTCCCATCAGGAAACAAAGCTCTATGTTCAAAACACGGTGCTGAATTTGGACTCAGTGAAGGAAACTTTGCGCAGAATATCGGGGGAGAGTCCACTGCATCTGCACAAACATTCATCGTGACATATAATACAACAGCAAAGAGTATCACGATTGAATTCTGATGATTATTGAAGAAGAACATAATGTCAATTATGATATTGCCCCATTACAGTCTTTACTGGATTTGGGGCAGTATGATCAATTGGAAGAAGCATGTCAGAGTATTCTAGACTCAGCCATGCAACTTACTCCTGAATATTTGGCACATATTCATGTCTTATTATCTCAATCATATTGGAGAAGAGGGAATCGTCATAAGGGAGAGATATCTTCATCAATTAGCATGAAGCTCATGAGAGAGAGTGGTTCTTCATGGAATAAGGCACTTCGTTCACAAATCTATGGAAATGCTGGAGTTTTATACCTTCAAGCAGGAATGTTCGAACAAGCACGTGACTTCATGAAACAAGCACTCGAATTATGTATTGAAGAGCGTGACTTGGACGGAATGGCGAAGTATCTAATGAATCTGGGTGTGCTTCATTACTATATGTCAGAATTCAATGATGCACTTTCGTATTATCTACAAGGTTTGGAATTAGCAAAACAACTCGGGGATGAACGAAAAATAGCAAGTTGCGAGACAAATATCGGAATGACATATGTGAGCATCTCAGAATTCGACAATGCTCTAACATATTACAAATCCGCACTCAAGAAAGAAGAAGCAATGGGGAATGTAAGTGGTATTGCTTCAATCCTTGGAAATATGGGAGTGATCTATAGCAATCTTGGAAAGTATACTAAGGCTTTAGAGTTCTACAATAAAGCCATGAATCTTGATGAACAATTGGGTATAAGTACCAATCACTCAATGTACTATGGAAATATGGGAGTTGTTTATGGCTCTGTATCTGATTTTCAAAAGGAATTGGAATGTTATCAGAAAGCACTCAAGATTGATGAAGAGCATGAGAATATTTCCGGTATGATCCGACAGCTTGGAAATATTGCCACCATTAATAAAGACCTTGGTGATCAAGAACAAGCATTGAAGTACAATCAACAAGCTTTGGATTTATTGAAGGAATTTCCAAATCCTGATCAAGAAATGCATATCGCAAAAAATCTAGGAGAAATATTTAGAATAAAAGGTGAGTATCAGAATGCAATAGATCATTTGAATAATCAAATGCAGATTGCTAAGAAAATTGGAAGTAAATCAGAAACAGCATCAGCATATGGG
>JALRFC010000167.1 GCA_023253875.1 Candidatus Kapaibacterium sp. | reverse complement strand
AACAGGCTCAGATACTGAGGAATATATAAATACAGGTTGGCTTGGCAGATATTTAGACACACGTTTTCCTAATTATCCTGATGTATATCCTAATCCTGAAATGAGCGATCCTCTTGCCATTCAAATTGGCTCTGTATTGTCGCTCGGTTTTGAAGGACCAAATGCAAATATGGCCATGGCATTCACGGATCCAAACTCTTATTACAATATTGTTGATGGAACGGGAAATCAAGCCAATACTACCAGAGCTGATATTGAATTGGCATATATACGAAAGATTGGAGAACAATTACAAAAGTTCGCGAATCCGGTTAAGAATGCAGCGTCAAAAGCAAAAAACCTCTCAAAGTTATATCCTGCCATAAGAACAAATCCATTGGCTGACCAACTCAAAATTGTTGCTCAATTGATCGCCGGAGGACTAAAATCCAAAGTATATATGGTGAGTTTAACCGGATTTGATACCCATGCAAATCAACTACAAGGTGGAAATGGTACACCGGTCCCGCATGGTACATTATTACAGCAAGTATCCATTGCCATTCAAGCATTCATGGATGATTGTTCATTGCTAGGTATTGAAGACCGTGTATTGGGCATGACATTCTCTGAATTTGGAAGAAGAATAAAAGTTAACTCAAGCTCAGGTACAGATCATGGTGCAGCCGGACCGGTATTTCTCTTTGGAAGTTCAGTAGAATCCGGAATTCATGGGCATAATCCGATTATTCCACAAGACCCAGGTCCTGATGATAATATTCCGATGCAAACAGATTTCCGTTCATTGTATGCATCCATTCTAAAGCAATGGTTTTGCATCCCTCCTTCAGAATTGAAAAAAATAACCATTCATGATTTTGCCTATGATATTCCTATTGTCAAAAATGGAGTTTCTAATATCGCTGAACTTGGTATTCAAGATGAATCTTTCGTGACTATTTCACCCAATCCGGTCAATAGCCAGGCTATCATCGCTTGGAATGCTTCATTCCCCATTTCCAGAATAACATTGTACAATAATATTGGCTCTTATATAGGTACACTAGCAGATTCATTTACTTTTCATCAAACTGAAATCTCGATACGAGTGGATCATTTGCCAAAAGGATACTATATTGTACAATTGTCATCAATACATGGAAATATTCTCTCAAAATCTCTTATTATTCAATAGTTGTATTTATTTTCAAGCACTTACATTATTTTAAAGATTAATACAATATGATATCCCCATGAATGTGGAAATATTATCCACATATCTTCGTAGTGTATTGGGTTTTCAACACAATACGGGTATAAGGTTAGCAAAATGAAGCATTTATGAATTTTTTTCAATTTGAATAATGCCTAGCCAAAATGTATATTGTGTTTCACATCGAGCAGCAACGATGTGATAGTTTTACACACTATCTAGGGAGTGACCGATGATAGGAATCATCAGAAGCATATATGGATTGTGCATTTTGTCAATTGGCATGATGCTTTTCCATGCACCACCCATGCTTGCGCAAAAGTCGCAACAGCAATCTACACAGCAAGTCATCAAGTCTGACGGTGATCAGAAGAATGCCGCAGATTATGTCATTTCGCAAAAGTTGGAAAAAGCCAGACAAAAGTATTTAAAGGCTTTGACTGCAATTGAAAATGATGACACTTTATCTATCCCACGCTTATTTGAAGATGCAGTTCAGGCATTGAACTCCCTGGCAAGCTATCCTGGTATTGAATCTAATGATGATTTCGCCGATTTGGCGCAGTCCATAATTGATGATTATGAGAGTTATGTTCAAATCATTGACAGTTTGCCTGAGAGCTCTTCGGCTTTTATGCTCCGGAACAAAATCTATCAAGAAGTTGAAGAGATAGATCCGAATTCTCCGACAATGTCAACACTCCAATTTGCAAGTACACGTGTATCGGGTGCTCCCGGAATACCCGGTATGACCATACCTTTGGAGATCAATGAGCATGTACAGAAGAATATTACCTTTTTGACACAGGACAAAGGCCGTAAATTCTTCAAAAAATGGCTTGAACGCAGCACTCGTTGGTTTCCGATGCTCAAGCGTATTGCAAAAGAAGAAGATATGCCAGAGGAAATCATTCATCTATCGATGATTGAAAGCGCTCTGAATCCAAATGCTGTTTCATGGGCCAAAGCAGTAGGTATGTGGCAATTCATGCAAGCTGCTGCGAGTGATTATGGTCTTAAGATGACTTCATGGGTGGATGAAAGAAGGGATCCTGAAAAATCCACAAGAGCTGCCATGAGATATCTCAAATGGCTATACAATGAATTCGGAGATTGGCATTTGGCTTTGGCTGCCTATAATAGCGGTCCGAATGGTCCGGTTCGTCGAGGAATAGCAAGAATTCAAAAAGATGCTCCAACATTTTGGGATATTCGCGAGTATTTGCCAAAAGAAACGAAAAACTATGTTCCTCTCTTCATTGCAACATCCATCATTTGTTTGAATCAAGAACAATATGGTTTCACGAAAGAAGAAATGGCTTATGAACCTGAATATGGGTATGAAACATTTCCAATAGAAGGTTCAATCAGTCTAAAAACCCTTGCCAAGTGTTTGAATGAACCCGTAGAGAATCTCAAGAATTTAAATTCTGAATTAGTTGGCATTACAACACCTCCTGATAGTGATAAACCTTATGAGTTAAAGCTTCCAATAGGAAGTAAGGAAATATTTGCGAATAACTTTTCAAAGTTAACCGAAGAAGAATTAAACCCATGGGTTATTCATTCTGTGGATAAAGGTGAAACGGTTGCAAGTATAGCAGGACAATATGCCGTTAATACGCAAGACATCATTGGAAGCAATAAACTTCCTTCCGGAAATAAGCTCAAAAAGGGCATGACTCTTCGCATTCCAAGAGAAGCATTAGGTACGGTTAGTATTGCTAAAGTTACAAGAGACTCAATCATTGATGCTGTTCCAACTTCCACTCAAGCTACACCTTCACAAGGCTTGATTGCAAGTAAACCACAATCAACAGATACAATCATTGAGCAATCAAGAAAAACAGAAACACCAATAAGATCGAATCCGAATCCTCCGATAACAACGCCTATTGTTGCTGAACAACAGGTTCGCATTCAATCTCAACCAAGTACATCAATACCAGAAGAAAAGATTGAGCGCAATGTATCACAGAATACAATTGCATCCAATCAAGGTATGATAAGTCAGATTCCTTCAAAAACTGAATCATATCAAGTAGATCAAGTACAAAAGAAAAGTGGTAGAGCACATGTAAAGCATGTTGTTCAAGCAGGTGAAACACTCTATTCACTTGCTCAACGCTATGGCGTTAGAATGACTGATCTCCGCAATTGGAATGGAATTGCATTTGATGCCAATCAATTATCTGAAGGCCAAGAGCTCATAGTTTCGTCAACTGCGAGTCCTAAACTTGTCTATATTCAATCTGAAAAGAATAGAGATAATTCCTCTACACTCAAGAGAGGCGGGAAACATACGGTCAAGAAAGGTGAAACACTCGCTCAAATCGCAGATGATTATGGTGTAGATCTTGAATCTTTGAGAAAAGAAAACAAGATCAAGAAATCAGGTTCTGTTCAGTATGGTACTGTTTTACGTATTCCAAATCAAACATATGCTGATGAAAGAGCAACCAGAGCGGTTTCCAAGAGACGTGCATCAGGTTCTACGCTCAAAGTACATTCGCTCAAAAAAGGTGAAACACTATCTAAAATTGCTGCGATGTATAATGTTAGCGAAAGAGATATTCGCTCATGGAATCCCGGAATCAAAGCCACTAAGATTGTTCGCGGTCAAAAAATCAAGCTATATGCAAAAGTCACCGGCAAAGGAAGTTCTTCTGATACACGAAGCAAAACTTCGTCAAAACTTCCAAAACAGTATAAAGTGCGCAAAGGTGATTCCATGAAGAGCATTGCGAATAAATTTGGAATTTCTGTCAGTCAGCTAAAAAAGAAGAATAAAAAAGCTGGTGAGGGAAAATTGAAATCCGGACAAACATTACGTTTGCAATAATCCATAATTACTTGTAGAATGTCTAACGGTGAAACATTATTTGTTTTACCGTTTTTTGTACATACTCACTTATGATAAAATTCATCTTCACGATAGCATGCTTATGCAGCATCATTAATCTTCAATCTCAGCAATCATTGCGCTTGATTGAACATGAGGCATATGGATTAGGCGAAAAACTGGAATATAAAGTTGGTTATCAATTTATAAAAGCCGGTGATGCGTATTTTCATATTCAACCAAAGCCGGTGCTCTATAAGGGAAGACCTTGTTATGATATCAGGTTTGAAGTCAGATCACTTACATCACTCGATTGGTTATACCGTGTACATGATGTGTATCGTACCATTGTGGACATAGATGGGATTTATCCATATTATTTCGAACAACGCATTCGTGAAGGTGGTTATAGTAAAGATGCGAAAGCATACTTTGATCATGCAGGGAAAAAAGCAATCATTGGTGACAAATCATTTCCCTTCCCTACTTTTTCTCATGATATCGTATCTGCATTTTTCTTTGTGAGAACCATGGACTTGAAGTCCAGAAAAAAAGGCGATCTCATTCAATTGAAAAATTTTGTGGATGATAGCACCTATACACTTGGCGTAAAAATTCATGGAAAACAAACAGTAAACGTAGAAGCTGGTACTTTCAATTGCATAGTGATTGAACCAATGGTAACAAAGGGCGGTCTATTTAAAAGCGAAGGAAAAATCCTTATTT
>JALRFC010000166.1 GCA_023253875.1 Candidatus Kapaibacterium sp. | reverse complement strand
CCTTCCCCACCATAATGTGAAGTACCGAACATTATGACAAGATCAGGTTTCGTGCTAGCCTCCAGAGCTCGAATCGCAGAAGAATATGCATGTGTACCTTCCGACAATTCCACATGAGGAATAATGATACCGGACAGCGATGCGGAGGCTCTTTGTTCGGTCATTCCTTTTATATCATCAAGCATGGAAATCGCAGCTTCTGTAGTTTCCGGATAGACAGTTCCAAGACAGAATGGTTCACGAATTGCGGAAATGCGGAATGTTGTATCCACATCTTCTTTTCTTTTGAAATATTCATCATCCATTAAAAAACAACGTTCGCTCAATTGCAGAACCACATCCAAAATATCATGTGGATTGATTTCACCATTATAGGTAACATTAGCAATCTCCACACATGTTAATTGATCTTCATTTCCCAATTTGTCAATCAATTGCAGTCCCGATAAGCCCAGAATCACCGGTGCCGGTGAATATCGTAATGGATCATACATCAAGAGATATTCTTCGTTCATGTGCACATGCTTCATCATGGCAATATCAGATCTGAGTCTTGGCAATACTGATGTTATGGTATAATTCATTTCATCCCCTCAATTAGTTCAAAGATTGAGTTTTTTTATAAAATTTGGCTTCTTCAAGCCACTGTGTTTTATTGTCCAATAATAATTGTTTAGCCGCTTGATACTCATTTGGAATAATTCCTTCCAATATGGACTCTTCGATCATATGTTTGATATACCCAATTGTGGGAGATGGAGTCAATGCGCATAATTCCATGATCTCTTCACCTCGGACAGGAGACTGAAATGCACGCAATTGATCACGTTCACGAACATCGAGTATTTTCTGATACACCTTTTCATAATTCCGTAGATAACGCTCCGCCTTTTTGGAATTCTTTGTCGTAATATCTGCCTTGCATAATGCAAACAAATCATCAAGATATTCACCCGCATGCACAGCCAGTCTGCGAATTGCTGAATCCGTCACTCCATCATCCACGAGTACCATCGGTCTTTGATGTAAGCGGACCAAGGTCTCCACATAGGGAATATGCTCAAGTGGCAATTTCATTCTTCTAAAAATACCGGCTTGCCATCGCGCGCCTAATTCTTCATGTCCATGAAATGACCAACCAATGCCGTGAATGAACTTTTTTGTTTTCGGCTTTGCAATATCATGCATCAATGTGGCAAAACGGAGCCACACATTCTCAGATGTCTCGCAGAGATTATCTAGAACCTGCAATGTATGTAAAAACACATCTTTATGTGCATATCCATGCTCACCAACTTGCATTAATTCTATACCCGAGAGCCGCTCAAGTTCAGGGAAGATATATGCCAACAATCCTGTTTCATGTAAAATCTTCAAGCCAATGCTTGGTTTTCGTGCTTTCAGCAAACTAATGAATTCATCGCTGATGCGCTCTTGAGAAATGATGGAGATTCGCTCAGCCATAGCGGTCATGGCTATTTTGGTCTCTGTTTCAATTTCACATTCCAGTCTTGCGGCAAATCGTGCTGCACGCATCATACGTAGAGGATCATCGCTGAATGTAATCACTGGATCGAGTGGTGTTCGCAAGATGCGATTTGTCAAATCTGACATGCCATCATGCAGATCTATGATTTCACCGAATGAATCTTGTTCCAAAGAAAGAGCCATGCAATTGACTGTGAAATCTCGACGATGGATATCATCTTCGAATGTTCCTTCTGTAACAATTGGTTTTCGTGAATGCTCAAGATATTCTTCTTTTCGTGTTCCCACAAATTCAAGGAGATATTCACCCACGGGAACCAATGCGGTTCTGAATCTCTCATAAATGACAGCTTTTGAATGTTTAGCCTCTGCTACCAAACGTGCGAATTCCAGGGCATCTCCAACGACGGTGAAGTCTATGTCTTTGGAATCTATACCCAAGATTCTATCTCGCACATAACCCCCAACAACATAGAGTCTAAATCCATGAGTCGTTGCCAATGCTGCCAGATCATGGATGATATCCGGAATATCTGTCAAGATTTTTCTATTCATTTCACCAAATCCATGAAGATGCGGCTGAATACGCCTCTTTGGCAGCTTCTTCCAATGTTGGACCACAGGTGGTGAGATGTCCCATTTTTCTTCCTTTTCGACACTCTTTCTTACCGTACAAATGTATGGTTGTATGGGAATGTTTGAGTGTATCTACAGGGCTATCCGGCATTCCGGGGCCATTTCTGGTTCCAAGTAGATTTACCATGACTGAAGCAGGAACCTTCATTTCAGGTGAACCCAAGGGCAAATTAAGTATTGCTCTGATGCCATTTTCAAATTGTGATGCATAGCATGCTTCAATGGTATAATGTCCTGAATTATGAGGCCGCGGAGCGATTTCATTGAATAATACCTCACCGGTATTTGTGAGAAACATTTCAATGCCGAATACACCGATTCCATGAATGGCCTCAATGCATTGCTTTGCCATAATGTTGGCTTTTTCAGCAATAGCGTCTTCAACTCTGGCCGGGGCAAGTACATATCTGCAAATATGATTCTCTTGTATTGTTTCAACACATGGATAGACAGCCATTTCGCCACGTCTATTTCTTGCAACCATCACTGCCAATTCTTTTGTGAATTGCACAAATGCCTCGCACATGATTTCTCTTGGTGCTTCGGGATCTTGAAATCTATTCCATGAAGCTTCAATTTCAGATGCTGAACGGATCGTAGCATTGCCATATCCATCATATCCCAAAGTGCGTGTTTTCATGACAAATGGATAGCCATATTGTTCACCGAATGCATGAACATCTGCAATGGTATGACAAGCCATGAATGGCGTAATCGCAATTCCTGCTTTCTGCATTGTCTCTTTCTGCGTGAATTTATCTTGCACTAGTGAAATGGTTTCAGGGAGTGGAAATACCGGTCTTTTTGTGGAGATATATTCCAATATCTCTGGAGCAATGAATTCATTTTCCAATGTGATGATATCAGATGCTTCAATGAATGCATCCAAAGCATCGCGATCATTCCAACCTGTTCCCCATGATAAAGATGTCATCATTCCTGCCGGAGAATATTCCCCATGTTCAATGATTGCTGTGGACATACCCATTTTATACACTTCTTGCGAAAGCATTTTGGCAAGTTGTCCGCCACCAAGTATCCCAATGATCAGTGGTCTTGGTTCATATTCAGCATAAAGTGAAGGAAGCATTGAATAATCCGATAATGTGCATGCAAAGATACGGATTTGAACAAACAACAATCCGCCGTGAATCTTGGGACTCACGACGGATTGAATATGTTGATGTGTATGATTATCTATTGATTGTGAAAGGCTTGACTTCAGTAAATGGACCTGCATTAATTCTGCAGAAATAATTACCATTCGGAAGTGCATTCATCGGAATTGAGAGGCGATAATCGCCGGGTTCCAATGATTCATTCACCGCAAGAGATACTCTTTCACCTTGAGCATTATAGATTTCAATTGTGGTATTCACTTTGAAACCTATACTATAGTCAATGGAAATATCACTATGATGCACAGGATTTGGGCTCACACCTTTCAATGCGAACGATGAACCTGAGAATGAAATCAAACGACCATTAACAAAACATGCATCAATGCTGACTGTTGCATGTTTGGTGGAAATAGGCGTACAGATTTCTCGGTCTTTAGTGGTTGCATCCACAATATCAATGGTATAGGAAGCCGAATCACTCAAAAGGATTTTGAATTTCGCATTGAATAAATCGCCATTTGTAGGATTCGATGTTCCTATAGCTTTGACAATTAATCCATCTGTGAATTCGCTTGCAGTGACAGTCCAATTTGGGAGTCCGGGGCCGGCACTGATAGAACCAAGTTCATATGCCATCATGTCACCATCATATTTGACTTTGCATTCTATCGAACGAACATTTGCGTCGGCCCAAGAGCCATTTGCAGTTCCTTTCACGGCAAATTGTTGAATGGTACCTGCTTTGATTTTCTCTACTTTATTTGGAGAAATTTCCAAAGTCAATGGAATGACAAAGCCATTACCTTTCAAATCAATTGTCGCTGTAATGATATTGCCTTGAGCATCTTTGAGATTTGTTGGGGTAACAAGAACTCCTGCACTAAAAGCTCGAATTGCATCAGGTGAGAATGTGACACCAACGGCATATGTCTCATTTGGCTTGATGGTGATCGGATATGTTTGTGGATCCAATATAAAGAGTCCAGCATCTGCACCGACTAATTGCATATCTCCAATAATCAGATCATCGGTACCGGGATTTGAAATTGTTGATGTCAAGCGTTTATCATCACAGGTAATCACATTTGCATAATCAATTGGTGTGACTTTGATATCTGGATAACGTGTTTCAATTCCTGTTCCAATAACATCAACATTTGTAATGATTCGAGGATCTTCTTGTGGACCGGGTGCTGCATCATTCATAATATCGACTGCAGTAATTCTGCGACCAATGGCTGTTGGCTTGAAGCGAACTGGAATTTTGATAGTACCACCAATAGGTATGGAAATATTCGCAGGTAATGTTGCCGGCGAAGTCCATTCAAAGTCTGAAGCATTTGGTCCTGAAGCACTAAAATCAACACTCTCAATAAACAAAGCTGAACTTGTGCTTGTATTTTTGATGAGCACTTCACCATCTGTTGCTGCATAACTTCCAACTAGTATTTGACCAGGGAATTCATAACCTGTGGCTTCAATTTTTGGAAGGAAACCATAGCCCTTCAATGTACCGGT
>JALRFC010000165.1 GCA_023253875.1 Candidatus Kapaibacterium sp. | reverse complement strand
TGAAGATATTCTCTGGAATTATTCATTGCGTGGCGGTATGGAGCAAAACGAATACTCAGCTGAAGGCAAACCACTCGAAATGACGGATTTCTTTGAATTGATCAGACCCAATTGGATCGAAAGGGAACCACGTTTGCATTTGGAGATTGACTGGAAGGGAATTCATATCGAACTCTTTGGTACCAATCATGTTCCAGAACAAGCTTCCAGCGCATCAAGTGCATTCATAACACATGGATTGCATATAGATGGTCGCATCTTCTTTTCCGGTGATACAAAGTTTGACAGAGCGCTCCTCGATACCTATGCAGATCGCTCGGAATATATGTTCCATGATGCATCATTCATCCCCAATCCCGTCCATGCATCACTTGAAGAATTGCGCACATTACCTGCTTCAATGAAAGAGAAAATGTTTCTCGTGCACTATGGAGATGGACATGCCAATTATGATGTCAGCGAATTTTTAGGCTATGCCCATAAAGGAATGCGGTATATCTTCGATTAATGACTTTTCCCACCCAATAATTTCGATAATAAATCACTATTGAAGACCATGCGCAATGAGGTTTCCACTTCAATGTCCTTGTTCATCAATTCTTTCAGCTGTTCTTTGTCCCAAACCAAACAGCGTGTTTCATCTATCGTCGTAACTGTTGCAGTTGTTAGATTACCCGAAAGAAAACTCATTTCTCCGACGAATTGTCCATTCCTCACATAACTGACAATTGCATCATCCACTTCAATCTTTGCAAGCCCATCCGAAATCAAAGCTAATTTGTCTATGGTGGTTGACTGATGTACCATCACAAAATCCACAGGTAACTCTTCAAATCCCGCAATATTCAATAGTTTCCGAAATGCAGTTTTCGGCATGTCTTTGAACACCTTTGCATGCAAGGCCAATTCCTCATCAGTGAATTTCAAATTTCTTCTTTCGCGATAGAGCATCGTGAATTGATAGCCATTGACAAGTATATAGAATCCGCACCATACGATTTCAGCCCATTCCGGAGCATGCATATCTCTAAAATGATAGATCAATTCGATATTGAATCCGATGATGATGAATACGCGAAGCCAGAGGATGTCTTTGACGATAAAACCGGCAAGATAGAAGAGATTGAATATGCTGGTTATGATGAACTCGGTGATGGAGAACTGTGTTTGCATGGATGTCTCAGCCATTCAGATTAGTATTTGGCAAAGATACGCATGTTTCCTTCTTTGCAAATCAAGATGCATTGATTCAATCATTTCTTTTGCTATGTTTGTTCATGATGATACGCACCCTAATCATAGCGCTTCTTTTGGCATCCAATGTATTGGCTTCAGATCATTGTATGCTGTATCCGGTTTCATTGTCCGAGAGAGTACAAACTGCTGATCTCATCATAGAAGCGGAGATTGTGAAAGACTCAGCATTTGCTGAAAAAAACATGATTTATACTGCGTATCAATTACGAGTTGTGGGTACATTGAAAGGCATACAAGCCGAATCAATTCGAATGTATACGGAAGGTGGAATATTGCCGGACAGAGCATTGATTGTAAGACCTTCATTAGCTCCAACCATCGGCTCAAGAGGGATATTCTTTTTGAAGAAAAATGGTGCTATGTATGAGCCTTTTGCCGGACCTCAAAGCATGATTGCATTGCAGGAAGATGGCAAAGCGCATGACCCATTTCATATCTATCCGAATATGCTCGATGCAATTCAACGCATCGTCGCTCTTACCGGGATTCCCTATCGCCATACACCAATTATTGAAAAAAATGATAAAACCGAAAAGACATTGGCCGCGAGTATTTCTTCCATTGCACCAACCACTTCAACAGCAGGAAAAGGATCGATACTCACCATTTCAGGTTCAGGTTTTGGTGCAAGTAGAACAGGCAATGCAAAAGTGGAATTCAAAAATGGAAATGATGGAGGAGCAACTTGGACATCTCCCGCATCTGCAGAATATGTAGCATGGTCAGATACCGAGATTCAAGTACGGATTCCGACTCTTGCCGGAACAGGTCAAATACGCGTGACAGCGACCGATAATTCAACAGCTGTTTCAGGTCAGACACTCACGATCGATTATTCACTGCTCAATACTTCACTCAATCGTATTTGGCTGAATGGTCAAAATGGCAATGGCGGTCATACATTCGTATTTAATTCTTCCTTTGGTGCAAATCCTACCGATGCTGCCAAAAGAGCTTTGCAAAGTTGGCGGTGTAATACATTCGTGAATTTTGCCGTGAGTGCAAATACCACGAGCATCAATCAATCTGCGAAAGATGGTGTCAATGTCATTTCATTCAATGCGAGTTTGCCGGTGGGCGCATTGGGAGTGACCTATAATTGGTATGCAGCATGTGCAGCAAATCAATATTACAATGATGAATTTGATATGATCTTTTCACCCTCACCCGGAGTTGGTTGGAACTTTGGACCGGGTCCAACAACGGGAAGTCGATATGATTTTGAGACCGTTGTTGTTCATGAATTGGGTCATGCACATCAGCTCGGACATGTGATCAATGCAAATTATGTGATGCATTATGCTTTAGGACCCAATACAGATAAACGCACGCTAAATCCTGTATCTGATATTGCAGGTGGAAGCGATGTGGTTTCTTTTTCAACAGCCACAAAACCATGTGGTCCTGATGAAATGATTGCGCTCAATACGAGTAATTGCCAACTCTTTGCTCCGCCGATTGCAGCATTCTCAGCAACTCCCATATTGGGCTGTTCACCACTACAAGTACAATTCACCGATATAAGTCAGAATAATCCCACATCCTATGCATGGGATATTGATAATAATGGAACAACTGATTATACGACGCAAAATCCACTGCATACCTATACTCTTCCGGGAACATATTCCGTGAAATTAACGGTGACAAGTGGGAGCGGAACAAATAGCGTGACTATGACAAATATGATTACGGTGAATCAAAGTCCCCTTGCCATTGGCCGAGGAGCATTTACTGCATGCCAGGGATCTCAAGAAGTGCTTGGTCCTGCCGGTGCACCCATTGGTGGTGTTCAACCATATACTTATTCTTGGTCTCCAACAACGGGACTCAGCAATGCATTTATTCTCAATCCAACATTACCGATAGATTTCACAAATCAAAGAATCTATGCACTCACGATTACCGATCAGAGAGGTTGCAGTATCATTGTTCGCGATACTGTGAATCCCAATCCTGTGATGATTGTCAGTGCAGGTGCCGATCGAATGGAATGTGCAGGTTCAACTGTCACATTAGGTGGAAATCCAACCGCGGTCGGTGGAACAATGCCATATACTTATGCTTGGTCTCCGACTGTCGGACTCAGCTCATCATCAATTGCAAATCCAACATTTGTAATCAAACAGAATCAACTGTATGTGGTAACTGTCACTGATGCGCGCGGATGTATCAAACAAGATACAGTCACCATTTCAATGCATCCTGAATTATTGGTGAATGCCGGAAATGATAAAGTAATCTGCATGAATGCTCAAGACACTATTGGTGGCAAGCCGACTGCAAGTGGAGGTTTTCCACCGTATCAATATCAGTGGTCTCCCGGAATCGGACTTTCTTCCACAACGATTGCAAATCCCATCATCACCAATCCGCAAACACGTAATTATATAGTACAAGTCACTGATGGTGCCGGTTGTATCAAAAGAGATACTGTACAAGTCACTGCAATACTTCCCATAAAACCCACACTTCGCATTGTATCCGGCAAGCAAGTATTATGTGCAGGTGATAGCATTATTATTGAAGCCATGGGAGATCTTGCTACCTATCGTTGGAAAGATGGATCTACCAAAAGGACGATAACGGTTCGCAAAGCAGATACCATTGTTGTTGAAGGAAAAAATGCAAATGGTTGTGCGATGATGTCGGACACAATGATCATTCAAATGATTGATGCACCAATAATGAAGATTGGTGGAGTCGGTGAATATTGTGCAAATGACATCATCACTCTGTATGCAGAATCTGCACCGAAATTCACTCAAACTTGGTCCATCATCGGTGGCGAAATTATTGGAACCAATACAACAGATTCTGTGAAAGTGAGAATGCAACAATCAGGTATCATTCAACTTGAAAGAAAACAAGGATCATGTACATTCCTGCAAAGAGATTCAGTGAGAGTGTTTCCAAAAGTGGCCGGGAAGATACGTGTCCTTGGAAGAACAGAAGCATGTGAAGGAGACACTGTATTGCTTTCGCTGGAAGGAGATATCCGTGAATATACTTGGCCTGATGGTACAAAAGGCATAAAAACACTGACTCGTTCAGGTACATTTTGGGCTGATATTGAAGATATGCGAGGATGTAAGTCTCGCTCCGATACTGTAATGATTCGATTCAATGCGCCTCCAGTAAAGCCAACGATTACCGTGAATGGTGATTCCCTCATTGCTTCAAGTGCCAATGCATATCAATGGTATTCCGATACCGGTGAAATAGCAAATGCACGCTCTCAATGGTATCTTCCGGATACAACAGGTTTCTATCGCGTTCGAGTGTGGAATGTCGAAGAATGTTCAAGTATCTCTGATCCTTTTTCCTTTATCAGAGTTACAGCACTGCCCAAAGAGGATCTGCAGACTTCGATGATTTTGGGACATCCAATAGATAAAGAAATCAGAATCAAACACCCATATCTTTCTCCAACAATCTCAATCATCAATATGCTTGGAATGATAGTTTATCAAGAAATTGGTGAGTCCTATCATCATGTCATATCCACAGAACACTTACCACAGGGATACTA
>JALRFC010000164.1 GCA_023253875.1 Candidatus Kapaibacterium sp. | reverse complement strand
TATGGATATGGTATATCATCAATTGCCCAGCCCGGTCCAAATGCTTCATTATCAAAATATCCATGATCAAGAATGATATTCCCCTTGATGGAGGTAATGTGCATTGAATCCAATGCAAGGGCAATATTATCTAAGATGACACCGGGATCTTTCATATACAGTAAACTCATACTGGGATCACCGGATGCACGAATGATGATATCACCATCCAATTCTCCTGAATCTTTGATGACACCATCAATATAAATACGAGTTGCATATCGAAAGTCAGGACCCAATATTTCCAATGCCGTAGCAGTGGTAAATAGCTTCATCGTTGATGCCGGTATGAGGAGAATATGTGGATTCTTTTTATATAATATCTCACCGGTTTCAATATTGATGACTGAAAGTCCTAAGGAAGCACCTGATAATTCAGATGCAGATAATATCTCATCAATGTCCTCTTGCAAATGCCGAATGGCGAATTGTCCCATTGATTGATTCTTTGCCGGCTTGCTTGAATCTTGTACCGGCTTATTGTTTTGTCCAAATAGCTGAGTGAACAATAGCATTGTACACAATAGAAAGGTAAATCGAATTCTCATGATGCTGTGTACTCCTCTATGATCTTATATGCAAAATCATATGCAGGAATATTTCCCATTTTCCGCAATATGTCAATTGCATTATGTATTTCTGACAGTGATATACCGATATTCAATGAACCTCTCAGATGAGAAATGAATTGCTGTTTCCATGAACCCATTGCTAGAATGACGAGATTGATGAGCTCTCTATCTTGGATAGGCAAACCGGGTCTTGAAAGTGTTTTTCCATAACCATCAAGTATCATCCAATGTGCCAAATCCGGTGATATATTCTGCATTCTTTGCATCATTTTATCATAAACAGTAGTATATATTTCTTTGCATAAATGCTCTCCTCTTTGCACAAAAAGTGCAGAGTCACTTTGTTCCATTTGCACATGTTGATCACCATATATTGAATGAAGTGCATTCAATCCTTCTATGGAAGCAGGAAACCCTGCAAAAAGATGTATTTGCAAGAGTGCTTCATAGAGTACTTCATGTGAAATACCTTCAGCATATGCTTTTCTCAAGTATTCCATCAGATGTTCTTGATCATTCTGTGCAGCACAGATGACAATGCTCAAAAGGATATTTATAGAATGATTATTCATTCTTATTCCTGGACTGTACAAATTCTGCTACCATTCTTCCGAGTTCAATGCCTGCTTTTGCTCGATGACTCATCGCATTTTTTTTGAAAGGATCCATTTCTGCAAATGTGAGTATTTCGCCATTGGGTATGAATATAGAATCATAACCAAATCCATGATTTCCTGCCTCTTCTTTGGCTATGCGACCTTCGCATATTCCTTCTGCGGAGAAAGAACTCTCATGTGACATAAAATGTAGAACCGTACGAAATCTTGCTTTGCGATTATCATGATTGCCTAACTCATGCAATAGTTTCTCTCTATTCGCTTTGTCATTTCTATGCTGACCGGCATATCGAGCGCTATAGACGCCCGGTGCATTGTTGAGGGCATATACTTCAAGACCTGTATCATCGGATATAACCGGCATTTGTGTCAATGCAAAGAGTGCTTTTGCTTTGATCAAGGCATTTTCCTGAAGTGTTAGACCCGTCTCTTCGATATCAGGTGATTCATCCCCAAAAAAGTCTCTTTGTGAGATAAGCATTACTGGAACAGAAAAACCCGTGAAAATACCGGACAATTCTTCGATTTTATGAGCATTATTTGAGGCGATGAGAATCTTCATGCGATATGTTCCAGTATTTCTTGCATTGAATTATCCAATCGTTGTAAATCAGACTCTGAATATATCACCATGTGTCCAATACGAAATACTTGTGATTTCCAAGCATCTTGTCCGCCGGCAATGATGATTCCATATTGTTTGAGTGATTCTACAATTTCTTCTGCTTTCTCATGATGTACTACACTCACTCCGGTGGAATAATGTCCCTGATTCATTGAGCAACCCTTCCATGTCATAATCATCTCTCGGATTCTCTTTGATTGCATCTTGAGTTTTTCTTGATATGCAGGATCATTGACTATTTCCCGACATGAAGCATATAAGACAGATATAATTGGTAGTGGTGGTGTGAATCGGGGTTGAGCATGTTTTGATGCTTGTATCATAGAAAGCAGATCATGAACCATGCTTTGTTGAATGCTATGTTGATATGCATTCTCTTCACAATGTCTCATTGCTCTATCGCTCAATGCCATAATACATGCTCCGGGAGGCGCAGCAAGAGCTTTCTGGGAAGCACTGAAGAGACAATCAACACCATATGATTGCATATTGATAGATTCAAGAATCAAACTGCTGACGGCATCTACAATGATGAAAGTTTCGGGAGAATGTCTATGTATGATCGAGCAATACTGTTCAAGTGGAATGGTGATGCCGGTTGATGTTTCCGTATGTGTGATCCAGACCGAATGGAATGTTTCTTTTGCAAGCATATCTTCGAGCAATTCCTCTGAGAACGATGTACCCCAATGTGTTTCGAGTATGTGAATATCATGACCGAATAACTTCCCCAATTCTGACCATCTGGAAGAAAAACGACCATTCACCAGCATGAGCAATCTTGATCCATGTGGAACCATCCCACGCATGATGATTTCAGCTGCAGTTGTTCCGGAACCGGGAGCAATCAAGACTTCACCATCAGTATGAATGATGTGTCGAAGACTTGCTTTCAATTCTTCATGGATCATAGAAAATTGCTCTGACTTATGATAGAGCAATTCATGCATTGCCATGGAGGTTCTTTGGGAGATGGGAACCGGTCCGGGAGTAAAATACAATATAGTGGAAGCTGACATCTGAATTCATAAAAGAGTATATTGCAAAGTTATCGTTTTGCAATCATTTATATGCTTTTCCCTATGCAAATTGAACAATCGACCATCCTTATCACCGGAGCTTCTTCCGGAATTGGACTTTCTCTGACAAAACAGTTGCTTCAAAAAGGTGCTAGTGTTTGTACATTTTCTCGAAGAGGAGTCCCAAGAGAGCTCTTGGATCAATTTCCGAATACGCTTATTGATTTCAAAGGGGATATTGGTAATAAGGAAGATGTCAATGCATGTATGCATACAATCGCAGAAACATTCGGATCATTGAGCATTGTGATTGCAAATGCTGGTATGGCTCAATTTGAACAACTCGCAGACATGCAAGATGAAATAGCAGAATCAATGATACACATTAATCTTTTAGGTGTATTCTATACAATCAAGTATGCATTTCCATTGATTGTGAAATCAGTTGGTCCCAAATGTATCGTTGGTATACACTCAATTGCCGCCACAACCATTTTCGAGGGTGCTGCTGTGTATTCAGCAACTAAAGCGGGAACACTTGCCATGATGAGATCATTTAGGGAAGAAGCACGTGTGCACGGAATCAGTGTGCTTGATGTATTGCCCGGTGCAACACGAACACCAATTTGGTCAAAAGATATGCTTGAAGATAGAGGTAAAGACATGATGGATCCCGATTCGATTGCCGGTATCATCATTTCTGCTTTGGAACAGGGAAGATCGGATACAGATGCAATCACACATATTGATGAAATTGTCATCAGACCATGGACAGGAAATCTATGAATACAATTGATTGAGTAAAGCATTTGTTGCATCAATCACATACGATACCTGAATGTCGGCAACCAATGAAGTTTCAGACTCGACTCTAACATATGGCACTCTAAATGGACTCCACTCTTCTGAAATAGCATGTGGTCTTTGTTGATCCAAAAGTATGATTGGACATCCAACACTTGTTGACAAATGAACAAATCCTGTATCTGGTGACATCGCACATTGAGCCAATGACAAAGCCATCCCAATTTCTTGAATTTCTCTTCCAAAAGGATAATAGGAAATTTGTGGAAACACTTTTTGGATTTGATCTATGATAGAAAGTTCTTTCGGTAATCCAAATAGGAGTGGACTGTAACCAATGTCTATAAGAAATCTTAGATACGCAATATAAGAATCAACGGGCCATATATTCCTCTTCTGTCCGACAGATACATTGACTGCAATAAACTGCTTTTCCTGCAAACCTAGATTCTGTATTGTTTGTCGAGCAGATTCAATATGAAACTCTTCTACCGGCAACCAAGGGTTTCTTTCTTCATCCGTATAATCTAAGCCGAAAGTCTCCACACCAAGCATAAACATGGTATCCCACATCGAAATTGCAGAAGCTGCCATAGTGGATTGAGCCGAAAAATAGGATGCATAACGTTCGCCTGCATAGACTGTACTGCTGATGGTATTGGGTCCGGATAATAATCTGATAAGAATTCCATTTTTTGAAGTACGTGCTGTATAACAATTCACGATGATGTCAAACTCAAGGGACCGAATAGCACGAATATCTTTCAAATGTACATGTGGTGCGGTCAGAATCTTAGGGCTAACAATATGAATCTGATCTATGACATTACAGTATGAAAGTACAGAACTATTTGATGGTGTACACAAAATGTGAATTTCGGCTTCAGGAAAATTCTTTTTTACTAATCGAATGAGTGGCAATGTCGTTATCATATCGCCCAAGACATCATGTCGTAAAAACAGAATCTTCGTTCCCTTTGAAACATGAAAAGGGTAACTCGCCTTTTTGGGAGAAAATACAGCCTTTGCGAGAACATGTCCCAATCTTCTGAATGGCAATTCCAATAGATGTTTCAGATCTTTCTGTGTGAATGCACTCTTTTTCATCGCAATACCTCATAAT
>JALRFC010000163.1 GCA_023253875.1 Candidatus Kapaibacterium sp. | reverse complement strand
CAAAAGGTATAACTGTTGATCAACAACAGAAACATCGCTCTTCTGCTCACTTAAAATTGGAGCATCATGTATTGAATCGTGCTGCGAGAATCATCGTACCTTCGCGCAATGCAAAAGAGCAAATGATCAAAGATTATCGATTCCTCGAACATGATGATGTGATGATCATCCCGCCGGGATATGATCGTGATGATATCAAAGGATTGGATCTACACAAAGAGTCCGGCTCAAAACTCATCATCATGCATACCGGCAGAGCTGATATGTCCGGACAATTACCGGTGTTCCTCCAAGGTTTTGCAGAGTTGATCAAAACAGCACCTGAAATAAAAAGAGATGTTTTGATGTCGCTTCCCGGACTTGTGGATTCAGCACTATTGGCACACATTGACAAACTCGGCATACGAGATTCAATACATCTTCCGGGCTATGTCCATCACAAAGAGTTATTTGATGCAATGAGTAGAGCACAGGTCCTACTTGCTGAAACAAAAAGTCAATATCTCATTCCCCGAAAAGTGTATGAATATATCGCGATGCAAAAGACACTCGCATTCATCGCACCCGAACAGTCCGCATTGACATCACTCGGTAAAGAAAGTGGTGCAGGTTTATGTTTGCATGATACAAGCTTGGCTGCAATCGGAACATATATTCGCGGAATATACTCTTCTTGGAGAAACTCGAAACTTCCTACGGTGAATTCAGGTTTTGCAGAGCGATATGCTATGGATGCCTATATTGAAGATCTATCCATTGCCTTGACCAAAGCCATTCGATTGACATAATTGACAGTACTTTCTGTCTTCACTTATCGCCATTTACCATGCGACGCTCACAAGTTCAAGAGATGATCAGCGCCGGTGAATCCACGACCGTGGAATTCAAAAGAAAGTTCACAGAACCTGAAAAAATGGCCAAAGAGCTTACCGCATTTGCAAATACAAAAGGTGGATATTTGCTTATTGGTATAGATGATGACAAACGAATTGTGGGCATCTCCAGCGAAAAAGAAATCATGATTGATGTAGAGCGTGCATGTCATTTCTATTGCGATCCACCATTGATATATGATTTATACATCATGCCTTTTGACAGAGTGGACATTGCAATCGTACATGTACTTGAAAGCGAACATAGACCACACTTCGTAAGAAATCCTCAAAAACCAGATGAAAGCAAAGTCTATATCAGACAAGGCGAAGAATCCGTTGCCGCCAGCAAAGAGATGATACGTATCTTGAGAGGCATGCGACCCGATGCTAAACCATTGATGATCAGTATTTCTGACAAAGAACGCAGTTTATTTGATTTCATCGAGAAAAAAGGTCGTGCTACCGTTCGAGATTTTTCAACCTTAGTCAATATCTCGGATCGTCGTGCAGCACGACTGCTTGTTCGTTTGGTGAGAGCAGGAATATTGAATATTCATACAAATGAACAGTATGACTATTATACTTTGGTCGAAAGACCGAATTGATTTCCTCAATTTGTTCACATTTCGGAAATGCCTTCAATGATCACAAAGATCATCCTCCATATTCTCATCTTGTTTCCAATTCTTATAGCAACAGCATCTTCACAATCATTTCAGATGGAATGGGATGCAATCAATAAAGAATTGGATAGTGGCAAAATTCAATCTGCGAAGCCACTATTGGATGCACTTTTCATCAAAGCAAAAACACAAAAGAATATGCCATCCATGCTGAAAAGCATCATTCACCTTGCTGCGATTTCAGGAAGAACCAATGAACCGGATGATAAAAGTATCATTTTGACTTTGCAAAGATTCAAAGACAGCGTGACTACCATTCCGGAACAATCAATCATTGATTATTTCATCGCCGAAGCAATAAGAAATTATTATCATTATTCTTTGGAAGATATTCGTAAAAGACCACAATTCGAAGCCAATGGCCTTGATTTCAATCAAATGGAACAATGGAATGAAATGCAATTCTTGCAAGCCATTCAACAAAGAATCAACAGTTCTCTTAAAGATTCCACTCTATTATTATTAATTCCCGGAAGAACCTATGCTGAATTATTAAGAGTCAAAGAGAACTCTGAAGCTTATCGTCCCACACTGTTTGATCTTCTCATCTATTCTTCACTCTCACTACTTGAGAAGATTGATCAAGACATCGAAAGAGTGTATCGTCCCATGATTGCAGATGCACGTATATGTTCATCAGCAATGACATTCATGAATCTTTCGGTGAATGACATTCAAGGTTTTGATCTTGAATATGGCATGATTCGACAAAGAATTTCCTTATATCAATCTGTATTACGAAATCACGCCAAAGACAAGGATCAATCAGCATTCATAGATGCAAATATCCAACGATTGATTGGACTTTTTCCGGTTTTATCCATTGATGCAAAAGATTCATTATTTATCAATTCATTAATTGAAATTGGTACGGACAAAAAATATATCCCAGCTCAAGCAAATGCTTTATTAGAAGCTGTGTTACACCACATCAATACCGATCAACCCGGTAAAGCATATGACATATGCAATCTAATTATTCAATTATTTCCGAATTCTCCATTCGCAGAACAAGCCAATATCCATCAAGGGAAAATTCGTATTAAATCACTCAATCTGACCGTACAACAGTATATCCTACCGGGCAAACCCTTTATCTTCAGAAGTGAATATTCTCACATTGATAAGATCTTTTGTCGGATATACAAACTCTCTGAAGAGGTCGAAAAAAGAATTAAAAAACGCAGATATAGAGATTCATATCTTGACAAAGCCGGGATCAAGCAATTGATAGATATGCAACCAATCCAAGCATGGAAACAAGAGTTTCCCAAGAATGATGATTATCGTCCACATAGCATTTGGAAAAAAGGGCCTGCATTGTCCAAAGGACGCTATATCATGCTCATGAGCAATTCACCGATCTTCGATCTCTCCGGTGACAATGTAATCGTTCATGCCGAATTCACAGCCACGTCTATCATGTCGCTCTTACAAAAAGAAGCCGGTGGACATTCATATCTACATGTAGTGGACGCAGAACAAGGAACACCGCTTTCGGCTATAGTTCAGATCATGGAAAGCACATATGATCAAGAGAATAATACCTATAAAGATATCATATCCGATTCCTTTACAACCAATTCAATGGGTACCGTTGACATATCGCCGATTCAACAGGAACAATATATTCGTGAACGTTATTTCAGAATCATTTCCGCTCTTGATACACTCATCATTCGACATCCGGTAAACAGATTTCCAACCGGTGAATTTCAAGCCAGTGAACGAGTACAACTGTTCACTGACAGACAACTCTATCGTCCCGGTCAAGTCATTCAATTCAAAGCTATTGCATTCTCACACACTTCCTTGGATAGCGCATCAGTACTACAAAACAAAGAAATCATGGTTCGATTTGTAGATGCACGTTCAAAAGTCATCGACTCACTACTCTTAAGAACTTCAGCATTCGGTTCTTGCTCTTCTTCCTTTAGCATTCCGGATGAAATCGTCACAGGCTTCTGCTCCATACAAACAGATTTGGGTTCAGTTTCATTCAGAGTCGAAGAATACAAAAGACCAAGCTTTGAAATCGTTTTCTCAAAATCAGATATTCCCTATTCAATCGGTGATCGTATCTCAGTCAAAGCCATGGCAAAAACATATGCCGGGAGTGGATTATCCGATGCGCGATATACATATTCTATCTCACGCAAAACAAGTTTTCCCTGTTGGTATAAACAGTGGATTCCAAGACCCGTCACTCGTGATCGAGAAATTGCTCATGGTTCGGGAATACTTGATAAGAATGGACACGTTTCGATTCAATTCGATGCATTGAAAGATCCAATGTTGAATCCCCTTGATGCTCCACAATATTCATATTCCGTGAATCTTGACATTATTGCAGGAAATGGAGAATTGCAACATGCGGAAACAATAGTGGATATTGGAACATTAAAAGCTAATTATGCTTTTTCCCATAAAGACATATATACCACCAAAGAAGCATTTGACATCTATCTCTCATGCAATCTGAATTCCGGTATACCCGCCAAAGGAATGCGCGGAACAATCATCATTGAATCTCTCGAAAGACTCACTCAATTGCGATTGCCAATGCCTTTTGAATATGGAGATATAGAAGGATTATCTGATAAAGATAAAACATTGCTGTTCCCATTTGATCAATGCGATAATACCGGATCAACTCTGACAAAAAAAGCACAAGCAGTCATCTACTCTGCGAGTCTTACAAGTGATGAAAAAGGGCACATTAAACCGAAAATTCCTGCATTGAAACCTGGTAGTTATCGCATACGATTTGTCTCAGAAAATGAAACAATCCCATTCACCCTTGAATCCACATGGTCTGTAATTGATGAACAATCAATGAAGATGTCTTTGGATGAACATCTTCTTGTCCATGCCACAAAATCAACATTAGAACCCGGTGATACAGCAACCATTCGATTAGGGTCTGCTTGGGAACAAGCATCAATCCTCCTTCAAATTGAATCTCGAGGCAAAATCATCAAACAAGAACGAATATCACTTTCAGCTTCGATGCAAGCGATTACCATTCCCATCAATAGAAGTTATCGTGGAGGTATTGCCATACATGCATCACTTGTCAAACAGAATCGCTTGATAAGTAAAAGTATGTCCATCATGGTGCCATGGACTGACAAATACATCAATATCACAACCAAGACATTGCGAGACAAAACAATACCCGGTTCGAGAGAGAAATTCAGCTTTTCCATTAATGGTAATGGTAAAGATCAAGAAGCATTGGGAACAATCTATGATGCATCATTGGATGCTTTAGCACCAAAACA
>JALRFC010000162.1 GCA_023253875.1 Candidatus Kapaibacterium sp. | reverse complement strand
AGCTAAATTTGTGATAGACATACCTGATGATGCCGGATGCAGAATTACGCAAGAATCCGGATTATCCAAACATGATTTTCCGAATTTCATCAAAAAGGCAGACAATGTCTATGAATCACCAAATTATGCCACTTCAACAAAGAAAATCATCTTGGATATTCAAACCGGAGTGAGTTCAATAACCGTCAAAACATATAAGCAAAAAGCTCCCGAAAAACCCTTCCTGAAATCTGATACGAGTCGCAGTAATTCGACCGACACGCTTGTAATCAAGCCAAATGAGAAATCAAAACAACTCTAAACTCATAACTCCGATGCTTTTCATCGGAGTTTTTTTTCTCTTTACGATTATCTATGTTACGTTTGAACATTATCAGGGGACATCATGTACGCATCATTATTTTCCGCTTCGGTATTCGGGATTGGAGCATTTCCAGTTCACATTGAAACACATTTAGAAAATGCTGTTCCAATGTTCTTGATGGTTGGTCTTCCAGACTCCGCGGTCAAGGAATCTCGTGAACGAGTTTCAGCCGCAATAAAAAATTCCGAATTGCCTTTTCCACTCAAGAGAATTACCGTCAATCTCGCACCTGCAGACATACGAAAAGAAGGGAGTGGTTTTGATTTACCAATAGCACTTGGCATCATCACGGCTATGGGACATCTCGATCAGGAAGCTTTGGATGATACACTCTTTATCGGAGAATTGGCATTGGATGGAGAACTCAGGCCAATACATGGCGCTTTATCCATTGCCTTGATGGCCAAGGAGCAAGGAATAAAAAGAATACTCATGCCAAAAGACAATGCCGAAGAAGCAGGACTTGTGGAATCAGTAGACATCATTCCAATCACATCGCTTCAGGAAGCCATTTCATTGTTGCGTCATGAGATTATAATTTCTCCGCATACATCTCAAATTGACAATATATTTGATCAAGTGCTTTCATCAGGAATCGACTTTGCCGATATCAAGGGACAAGAGCAAGTAAAGCGTGCTTTTGAGGTATCTGCAAGTGGCGGTCATAATTTGATTCTCGTTGGCCCGCCAGGTAGTGGGAAGACCATGATTGCCAAACGATTGCCGGGTATTTTGCCACCCATGACAATGGAAGAAGCTTTGGAAACTACCAAGATTCACTCTGTTGCCGGACATTTACCAAAGGGGATTCCGCTTGTCACGATGCGACCTTTCAGATCTCCACATCATACCATTTCCGATGCAGCATTAGTTGGCGGAGGAATGGGCATGGTGAAAGCCGGTGAAATAAGTTTGGCACATCATGGCGTTTTGTTTTTGGATGAATTACCTGAATTTGCCAGAAATGTATTGGAGGTATTACGACAACCATTGGAAGACAGATCCATTTCCATATCTCGCACAAAAATGAGCGTAGAATATCCTGCGAATTTCATGTTGATATGTTCGATGAATCCATGTCCATGCGGACATTTCGGAAATCCGCATCAGCAATGTACATGTACCACACAACAGATTCAGCGATATATGGGAAGAATTTCAGGGCCATTACTTGATCGTATTGATATCCATGTGGATGTTCCTGCAGTCCGCTATCGTGATTTGTCTGATGCACGTAGAGGTGAATCATCTGAAGTGGTGAGAGAGAGAGTTATAAAAGCTAGGGAAAGACAAAGAACAAGATTTTCGGAGAGAAAGGACTTATTTAAGAATGCTGACATGTTAGCTTCAGATATTCGCATGTGGTGTTCCTTGGATACATCATCATCAGACTTGCTGAATAAAGCAATGAATTCACTTGGCTTATCAGCTAGAGCTTATGATCGGATACTAAAAGTCTCAAGAACAATTGCGGATTTGGCGGATTCTGAACATATCAAAGTCGAGCATGTGAGTGAGGCGGTACAATATCGAAGTTTGGACAGACAATTTTGGAATGGTTAATTATCAATCCTTGTATCTACAATCACATCAACTGTTCTTGTGTAGAGTCTTCCCTCGGGAAAGCGATCATCATATAATGCACTATTTCCTTTGCCAAGAATGGTTGCACTTTGTTGTACATTCAGTGATTTTGCTGTAGCATCGGCTCTGTCTTGCGCAAGCTTTTGATTTGCATTTGCATCACCAAGTCTATCAGTGTATCCGGTGATATTGATTGTAGAATTTGGTTTCACATACCCTTTAATGAAATCTATGATATCGGCATTTGCTTTGGAAATATCACTCGAACGAACATCGAAAAGAATCAGTGAAAATGTATTGACTTCGCGGTCTTGCACGCGATTGATTTTTTTCTTGTGTAATGTTACTTGTTCAATGGGTAATTCACCGGTAATCACAGCAGAATCTTTCAAGGACGTTAGTGCTTTAAATTGAAAATTGATTGATGTGTCATTCATGAGTTTTTCACTCATCTCGCTTCCGATATACCAATCAATGAATGGTGGCACTACTGTATTACCTGTGAATCTGCGGAATTCTTGTTCGGGTTTGCCTGCTGTCAATTGCCATGTATCAACTGAATCAGTTTCTACTGTGGGTCTGAATCGTACAATTGGAGGATTCATGGTTCTGATGGTGTCTAGTGTGATGATTGGGGAGATAATATATGGATCATCTGCTGTGATTTCAACGCGACGATTTTCTTGTGCGCCCATCACTGTTTGTGTATTCGCATGTTTTTCAGGAAGATTTCTGTTCTTAAGAATGATTCTTGAATCCGAGATTTTCCATACTTGTTGCAAATATTGCTTTACGGATTCGGCGCGACGCAGCGATAGTGTTTTATCTCCTTTTTCCTTTTGAATATCAGCATTACATCCGGTCAATGTCATCATCGCATTGGGTTTTTCCATCATGCGTTTTCCGATGATATTGAGTATATGCAAATATGTTTCCACATGATTTGGTGTATGTATGAAATCAATATCAAATAATGGAGTTTCCGAAGACTCAAGCATGGCATAGCGTTCGGGAATGGTATGCGCCCCTTCATCAAAAAACACCGCATTGAGAAGTGGAGTCATCAATAATGATGAATATTCTTCGATGGTGATATTTACAATGCTCTCTTCTTTGGCTTGTTCATTTACGCTAAATGCCGAAAGTGAAGCTCGTAATTTTTTTGGTTGATATGGTTTCTTCTCTTCAATCACAGGAAGAGGAATGATAGGTATTTCAGGAAGTGATTCCGGTGTAATTGCAGTATATGTGAGTAAGATGCCCGCCCGGATCGCACGTAAAGAGAGCGTTTCTGATGAAGACTCAAATTTGATTGGATCGGTGAGAAAATGCGTATAGGATAATTCCGGTCTTAGAGAAAATGATTCACTTAGATTCAAATCATGAAATACTGTAAGCGAAGGTCCATATATCATTGACTCCGGAGTGAATGTTCCATTTCGATTATTGCGAATCGTACTTTTTGTATCAGAAAATACCACACCTTTAGGAGTGATTAGTTCTTCTTGAATAGAACTTTCAGCTTCTTGTTGCATGCGTGTTTCAAAACCTAGTTTCAAGCCAAAAGCAGATGCAAAAGGTCTCCAAGCAATTGAAGGAATGATGCCAATTGAAGGCAAAGCAAATGACACTTGATGTTCGGATTGTGCTTCTACGATATCGAAACTTGTGCCATTGAAAGACAATGCATTGCCTATTGTATTTTTTGCAGAGAATGCACCTCTTGCTTTCACATAATCCAATGAAAGTCCAATTGCGATGTTCTTGTTCAAGGCATGTTCAATAGTGATTCCGAAGAATGGATCTAGTTGAAGTGAAGTACCTGAAAAACCTGTGCAACAATTATCCATTCGGGGTAATTCTTTGAATTGGCCGGTAAATATGGACTGTTGCATACCACCATAGATTCCATAGCTCCAAGGTGAGCGAATATATTGTGCATTCATACAAACTGAAAAGCATGTCAAAAGTGCGAGATATATCGTATTTCTCATGTCAATCCTTATCGAATGATGATGCATTGTTGAGAATCACGACCATACTTCGATTGTAATACGATTCGATAGACACCGGCGGTCCAATCCCCAGTGAATGTAAATGCTTCCTGTTCAGGAATAGAGACAATATTCTGTTCTTGCCAAACTTTTTTCTCAAGTTCTGCTCCACGAGCATCAAACAGTGTGAGTTGAACTTCCTCGCCATGAAAGCGAATCGCGCTTACGGTGAATTGTCCTGTAGCCGGAATCGGTTTGATTGACTGCATGAATGGCATACCTGCAAAGTCAAATAAGCGTATAGATGAATCTGATAATACACACAGTGAGTCCAGTGAGAATATTCCTTTTGCGGTTGTGGACACAATTCTGGAACAAGGCCATGAAATAGAATCAATCAAGATATCTGTTTGTCCCGGATCACCCATGATTGCAGATCCAGTCAGTGTGATAAGTGTATCTCCTGAGCTAAACCTTGGAATCGAATCGATTCTAATGCGCAAAGTTCGAACTCTATTTATAACGGTATTTTCGATGATTCTACCATGTGACAATTGAGGCGCAGGATCAAAAATCCATGGATCATATTTCACAATGAACTCAATCACTTTTGGAGGACAAGCAAGAGAATCAGGATAGGATTCTATGATAATTGGAATCCTAGCTTTTTTCTCAAGTGGGTGTGCTTTGATATGCGGAATGAATAGCGACACAGGAATTGCTCCTGCATCATAGACAACGGACACGCCTCTTGTCACTGCACAACCATTTGCATCAATTGCGCGAAGCAGATATTCCCTGCTTCGTGTGGGAGAACAGACAGTTGTTGACAAAGTACTATCACGTAATTCCAATGGCTTTAAACCATCTAGATCAGTCCATTCATAGAGATAATTCGGTG
>JALRFC010000161.1 GCA_023253875.1 Candidatus Kapaibacterium sp. | reverse complement strand
CTCAATGTATGCATTGGAAGTGATTCTGCTCCCAAAGCATCGAGCGCATAATTGACAGAATTGATAATTCCATTGGCTGAATCAGACAATGTTCCATCAAGATCAAAGAGAAATGTTTTTTTCAAGTAGTTCCTTCTGTGGATTGATCAAAGGCGGAGGGATCAACTGACCACAACAATTTACTTCTGAGTACATCAAAAAATGTACTGTGAGCATGTTTGACGATTTTCACTTGAGTATCAGATCTTCTGATCAATACTTGATCATTCTTCCCTATCGGAATTTCTATTTGGCCATCTGCAACGAGTCTAGCTTCAGAACCTGAAGAATCAACTTTCACCGATAATTCCAATGTATCTGGTATGATGAGAGGTCGCATTGTCAATGAATGTGGAGAAATCGGCGTAATACACAATACAGATGAAGATGGAGTGATGAGTGGCCCACCGCAAGACAAAGAATATGCAGTCGAACCGGTAGGAGTGGCGATAATCACGCCATCAGCTCTATATGAGGCAATTAAATATTGCTGATGAGCAATATGGGTTGTGATGAGTCTCGAAGAATCTTTTTTCTCAAAGACGATTTCATTAAAAGCAAGAATCGTTTTGCCATGCACTTGTGCTTCAAGAAGCGTCCTATCAACAATGCGATAATTTCCTGAAAGGACATCATTCAATGCGCTAGGTAATTCATCAACATTGAATTCAGCGAGAAAACCAAGTCTACCTACATTCACACCCATGATGGGTAAATCAGATCCGGAAAATAATCTGGCAGCAGTGAGCATGGTTCCATCACCGCCAAATGCAATCACAAGATCAGCAAAGCGCTCAAAATCGATGGCCTGAAATTGCTGTAGCTTTTCCTGTAAATGCTCAGGAAAAAAGTGAAATATATTGGGTTCCACACAGCATTCAGCTCCAAGTTGACTAAGAATCTCAGCAGCTTGAATGGCAGATTGCACAGCACCTATTCTATCGGGATTGACATATAATCCAATGGATTTCATGTCAAATCACCGGATGAGTCCGGCATAGAAGATGCAGGACTTGCATTGTCCGCCACATAATTCAAACGTAAATCCCTGAGAGCATTATCGAGAAGTCTGGCTTCTGAATCAGTCAAATTACCTTTTGTCTTCTCTTGCAATACCGCAAGCAAATCAATCACAAAAGACGCTTGCTCTAGATTCTTTTCTGTTTTACCGGTCATTGGATGTGCGATCTTACCAAGAGCTGTAAAACCCTCGATTTGAAACATTTGTACGATTCCAGAGAAATCAATTGTCATTTTTCACTCCAATCAAGCAAGTATGTCAGATAATGAAACCAAATAATCAGGGAGAATTTTCTTACGTTCAAATGTCATTGGAAGTGGCGTATGATGTATGGCACCATTGATGATCCCAACCATGGAATTCGTATTGCCATCTTTCATGGCTTCGACTGCGGCTTGTCCTAAACGACTTGCAAGGATACGATCAGCGACAGAAGGTTTACCACCTTTTTGCATGGCACCAAGTACAGACACAATGCTGTCGATATTATAAGAATCTTTCAAAATTTTCGCGAGATCAAATCCACCACCGACTTCATCACCTTCACCAATGACAATGATATAGCGTTTATTGTCATTTCTGGTTGTGATTCTTCTATGTAAATCAGGAATATTGGTTATTGTTTCAGGGATGGCGATATATTCAGCACCACAACCAATACCAACATTGATAGCGATATATCCTGCTTGGCTTCCCATGACTTCAATGATGAATACATTACCCATGGAATCTGCTGTATCACGTATTTTATCAATAGCATCAGCGGCAGTATTCAATGCAGAGTCATATCCTATGGTATAATCTGTACCATAGACATCATTGTCAATGATTGCACCAACTCCAACAACCGGAAAATTATGTTCTTTATTCATCAAATGAAGGTATTTCAAAGACCAAGGACCACCCGCACCAATCAATCCATCAATTCCGGCTTTTCTCATGTTTTCAACGGCTTGTTTACGAACATGTTCTTCCTCAATCGGCAGATACTTGCTTGTTTTAAGTATCGTTCCACCTAATCCTACAATATTGGCAGTATCGGCTCTGCCAAGTGTGCGAAATTGTTCTTCAATGATGCCTTTATATCCATGTGAAATACCTATGACTTCAATTTTCTTGGATTCAGCTGTTCTAACAACAGATCTGATAAGTGCATTCATGCCCGGTGCATCAGTACCGCTAGTGAGGAGTCCGATTCTTTTCATTGGAGATAGCTCCGAAAGTGTGAATTGAGATGATGACATCTCTGTTTAGATATGTTTAATACCCCGAAATTCGTAATTTACATCGAACTAATCAAGGCAAAGTTCTCCTCATGAAAACTTGTCACTTTCACTCTTTGGACTATATCATTCATGGAAAACGGCTTCAATCTCATCATTAATTCCGAAAGAGCTCCAGAACCGGTTGGTGCTTACCCTCATGCAAGGCGCATCGGTGATATGCTGTTCATTTCGGGTGTCGGACCGAGAGAGCGTGGCAGCAAGACCATTCCCGGAGTTGAATTGGATGAACATGGTAATATTGTTTCCCACGATATCAATGAGCAAACTTTGTCAGTCTTCAGAAATATTCGCTATGTACTTGAAGATGCAGGTTCTTGTTGGGAAGACATCGTGGATGTCACCGTCTTTTTAACCAATATGAAGAATGATTTTCCAATATTCAATGCACTGTATAAAGAACATTTTACACATGTTCAGGCATGCAGAACAACAATCGAAATCAATGCACTTCCAACTCCCATAGCCGTGGAATTGAAAGTACTTGCAATTGTGGGAAGTTCAAAAAACAACAAGTAAAGGGTTCACCATGAGAACACTCATGAGATTTTTTCTCGCCATGATATATATTTCAGTGGGATTTTCCGTAGAAAGCATGGCACAATCCATCATCATATCGAAAGATGGAATCAATCAAGAGGCCGATACGCTCAATTTTGGGGCAAGAACA
Source organism: Candidatus Kapaibacterium sp. (assembly GCA_023253875.1). Classification (GTDB taxonomy): domain Bacteria; phylum Bacteroidota; class Ignavibacteria; order Kapaibacteriales; family UBA961; genus UBA961. The sequence continues at coordinate 1,834 of JALRFC010000161.1, read as the reverse complement.
GAGAATAATCCCAAAGTGGATTCTTTTCTTGTGGTGAATAATACGAAAGACACACTCTTTATACCCTATGATCCCCTCTATTTAAATCGTGTCAATGCAATTCCATTCGATAATTCTTTTGCAGAATTTGAACTTGACACGAATCAACAAAGAACTCGGCCATTCATAATTGTACCGCAAAGTACTTTCGCCATCAAAGTCAATTTCAAAGTGGATACTGCCGATAAAGGAGCAGGATTCGAAGCAGATCAATCTGTAAAAAAAGGTAGAATATTCATTCATCTTTGTAAGATTCAAGATACCTCGACTATTGTTGCTTCCGACACTATGTATCTTTTCGGGGATCGTACAATCAAATTCATGAAACCGAGTGATTCGGTGATTGTGTTTGATACCATGTATATCGGAGCCACAAAAAGAGATACTCTTATTGTCTATAATGGAACAGATTCCAAAACTTTGAATCTTGAAATCAAACAAAATATTATGAGCAATGTGAATATCCCACCTTCAGATATTGGACTATTTACATTGCTACCAAATGAAAAACGAGAAATTCCAATAGAATATACTGTGAGAACTCTTGCAGATTCGCTTCTAACAAATGTATTGACTATCACTTCGAATCCAGGTTCAATATCTCAAAATGAGGTATCGAATATCAATCTAAAAACATTTGTGGCATTTCAGAAGTTTGAGATAGATTCCTCAGCTACTGCTCTAGTTAACCTTGACAGTAATGTAAGAATACCAAATCGACATAATGTCATCTTATCGGATACCATAGCAACAGGTAGTTTTTCTAAAAGGTATGAAATTGCGCTAAGGAATAATGGTAATATCCAATTGAATATAGATAGCGTCATTGTTTCAGGAGATACCAATGGATTCTTATTTGATTTTTCATTACTCAAAAAAGATATTTTGCCAACGAGACCAACTTCATTTACTGTAACATTCAATCCTAAGAAACAACCAGGAAATTGGAGCACAACGCTTTCATTCTATACCGATTTACGAAGAAGATTTCCTGATCAACAATTACAATCATCACTTGAAATCATACCAGTGACTATTAATGGTATTGCAAAAGCGGCAAGACCAGAACTCATATCCTTACCTGATACATGTTCTCTTGTATATGTTTCTCAAAAAGCTTCTGTTGAATGTAATCCTGGATGTAACAGAACCTTCATTATCAAAAATAATGGTGATGCTGAGTTAAAAATAGATTCTATATTTTTTGCAAAAAATTCTCCTGAGTTTATTACTGACAATCGAAAGTCAATAGTAAAACCTGGTGAAACTGATACCATAAAAGTATTGCTAAAACCAGGAAGTCAAGTCGGTAGTTTTACAAATACATTGATGGTCTTTACCAATACCGGGAGTTTCACTAATGATATTTCATTCACTTCTGTTTCAACATCAGCAATCATCACGATTGATACTATAGAAGCATCTCCCGGCGAAGTGATTTCCATACCAATAAACGTTCAATCAGATCAATTGATCAGAGCAAACTATTTTTTGGCAGATTTTATCATTCCCTATGAATCAAGAAAGGCACTTCGATATGAAGGTATGGACTTAAATTCATCAGCAGCTGAAAAAGCTGATCCTAAAATTTCAGATACCTTAATCAAGACAAATGACACAAATAAGAGTGATCAATTGATTTCATTTGGATATAAAGATGTTCAATTATATAACTTTAATTCAAATAAAAATACACTTGGTACATTAAAATTCACCTATTTTTTAAATGAATCTACCGTCACTGAAATTATCTTTGATAAATATAAATTAGGTGCTGTATCTGAGTCAACAAATT
>JALRFC010000160.1 GCA_023253875.1 Candidatus Kapaibacterium sp. | reverse complement strand
TGTCGGATTAAGCTTGAAACATCTTTCTCCAAATCCATGGAAAACCATCGCAGACACATTCCCTCCTGGAACTGGTGCAACTGTAACAGTAAAGCAAGTCCATGAAAAAGGATATTTGGTAGATGTCAATGCGGAATTCGATGGCTTCATTCCAAAAGGAAGAGTGAAACCAGTCCCCGGAAAGAGTTCTTTCTCTGTTGGCGACAAAGTGGATGCCACCGTCATTGATTCCAATGGTGAAACTGAATCATTGATTTTCGCTCCGATATATTCTGAAGAAGAATTGGCTTCATTGCCACAAAGACAATCAAGAGGACCACGTGAAATGCGTGATAAAGATGAGCATACAGGACCACTTCCTGATGCACCGTCCATCACATTGCTCGATATGCTTTCAGAAGAGCAAAGAACGGGTCTGACAAATAATTAATGAAATCGAAATAGGCCGACTTAATGTCGGCCTTTCTTTTCCATTCAAAACATCACAATTATTACATCACCGGCTTGCGCAATATTCACCTCATATTCACCATATGTTCAGCTTTGCTTTTCATGATGCAAGCAATGCCTCAAAGGATATGCGCACAACAAGATTCCAATGCGGTGAATTCAATACTCAAGAAACCACGAGTATTTACTCCAATACAAGCAATTACGGGAGATACTGTTTCGCAAGACACGACTCGCAAAACAGAACAAATCATCCCTGGTTCTCGTAATGAATTTTCTCCTGAGCAAGACTCTGCCTATTATCGCATGATGCGATTGGGCATTGCACCCGGTACACTCGCTCAATTGCATGCGAAAATCATCTCGCTTGGCATTGCAATGCGAAAAGAACAAGAACAAGAAAATCCATTTGCAATCGCATTGCGTAATCTCGATTTACCTCCCGAATATTATCAACCAAGATCTGAAGATATTGTACAAAGAGAAGAAATGATTGCACGCTCACAGGCAATTCCTACCGGCAGACCCGGCGGAATGCGTGGTGGCATAAGCATCGGCCTCAATGATATCGGCGTATTTCTCGGCATCAGCGAAGATGTATCACCGGTCATTAATTATGTTGTTGATTATTCAATGAAAGTCAAAGTTGTCATCTATTCCACGGCAGCAAGAGAAGTTGCAATGATGTTTGAAGGACTACAAAACCCCGGAAAATATCAATTGACATGGAATGGAAGAGATGATAAGGGGCGCCCAATGCCTTCAGGAGATTATGTAGCAGAAGTTCGACTCGGCAATGATCGATTTGTCAGAAAACGCATCACAATACCCTGAGCTATCGAACAATGATGCATGGCAATGCATCAATACCATGCGCTGTACGCATTCGGATAAAATACACACCGGAAGGTAGATCAGAAAAAGGTAAAGTAATCCCGGTATATTGTCCCGCAGAATAGATTTTCTTCTCCAAAACCCTCAATACTCTACCCTCAATCGAATATAATGCAAACTCCACCTCAGATTGCTTTGACAATGCAAAGTCAATACGAAATTGCTCATCCAATCCGATTGATATATCAATGAGTCGAGTAGATTCGGGAAATATATTCCATGTAAAGCCCTTTGCTATACCTTTTTGAAATGCAAGATCACGAGCTATCGCTATACCCTTTCGTACATCTTCTCTTGATGTTCCGGCAGTGATTGCCAAAGCAATCTTTTTTTGCATTCCGGGTTCCAATGAGAAGGGGCCACCACCAATCACCATTGACACATCGGTTGAACGACTCATCTCACGACTGATACCACCTGACATCGCAAACCATTTCTCATTGCGAGAGAATCCATCATAAATTGAAAATCCATTACCTCTACCATCATTGTCAATTGCATGAAATTGTAATTGCACATCATTCAAGATAGCAACTCCAATATGAGGCAATGTTGAATCCACAGTATTGAAACAATACGCGAATCCATCAGTTTGATCAAGCATTGCGATATTATGCTGTCCACCAGGACCAATATCCCAGTCAAAAAACATCCCACCACATAAGGAATCAATGCGGAACTCTCTTTGATTCTGAATATCATATACCACAAAAACAGTCTTCTGCATTCCCTCTTCATTTGACTGATACACTCGATGCCATACGGAAACTCCAGCATCTATCATGCGAGATGAATCAGCAAATTCTGCATATGCCTCAGCATCTGATTTCAATCCCGGTTTTAATACATTCACGGAAGAGCGAATAAAGAATGAACGCTCTTGATCATTCCCTGAAATATCACGTACACCATTACTGAGTTTTTCAGCAGAAGAACCAACAATGAATCCGGATTCAAAAAGCATAGATTGATCATGTGGAGGAAGCGATAAACCCATACCCTGAAGATTGAAAGGATAATCATTATAGCCGATATGTCCTTGACTCGTTACAGTCAGATGCATGTCATTTTCACGCAATGTTCTATATGTGGGATTGATAATCAGTTCGGCCATGCCGCGACCAATGAGATTGGACATAGACATGATGTCAATCCGTAATTTCAGAACATGATTGAATGGTGGATTAAGCGGCAAAGTACATTGCACTTTCTCCGCTATGGCATACTTCGTAGATGCCTTGAGATTCCCTATCAGAATAGTATCATTCAGAATCATTGGTGGATATTGACCTTCAATGGGACGAATGATGAGTTTGCATGAATCCGCATCTTGTAACACATTGTGTATGACAAGACTAAGATTGACCTTTTCACCCGGTGTATACATGCCATCATTGTCAGTATCCGTAAAACTGCTTTGCGTGACTTCAGCATATTGTGGATTCTGAATGGATAGTGCTGTATGAGCATTCACCATTCCGGCGCCTAGCACAAATTGATATTGAGGATTCTTTTCAGAAATATCAATTGCGCTTGCTTTTAAGACTCCTGCAATGTGATCTGCAGTATATTCGGGATGCAATGATTTGATGAGTCCTGCCACTCCGGCCACAATAGGCGCTGCCATGGAAGTTCCACTGGAAAATCCATAAGAATTTCCGAGAACAGTTGCATAGATAAAAGAACCTGGCGCTGAAATATCAACCGTAGCATGTATATTCGAATATGACGCTTTCGTTGAATCTTGTACCAATGCAGCAACACTGATTACACCCGGATAAGAAGCTGGGAAAAATGCTGTTTCTTGACTATCATTTCCGGCACCTCCAATGACTATACTACCGGAACGCAATACTTCATTGACAATCTCTCGCTCAGCCATTGACGATGATGGAGAACCCCAACTGCAATTGATGATATCGGCTCCCATGAGTGATGCATACAGCATGCCTTCATAAGCTCCTGAGACGGTAATGGAAGTCGAATCATCATAGCCAACTTTCACAGGGAGCAATCGATGACTTTTTGCAATGCCTGCAATTCCGTTTTGATTATTGGTGATTGCACCAGCTGTACCTGCCACATGCGTTCCATGGAAATGTCCGGGGACTGCTCGATTATCTCCTTTAATGGGATCTATCGAACTTGCAAAATCCCAACCCTGCCAATCATCGATGAATCCATTCTTGTCATCATCAATACCATTTGCCGACTTATTATTACCAATGGAATCCAATCCGGTTTCACCAGAATTCACGAAAATCACATCTGCCAAATCCTCATGAAGGGGATCAATGCCGGTATCAACAATTGCAATCAATACAGAATCTCTCTTGGATTGATTCAAATAATATGTCCATGCCGAATCAGCACCAATCATTGAAGGATAATATTGATATCCATAGTAAGGATCATTCGGAATCTCAATAAGCTTATGTTCGGATTGTTCTTCTGCATATTCCACATAAGGCAAAGCACGCAAAGAAATAAGCAACTTGCGAATGGGAATTGCAGAGGTATATTCCACAATAGCAATGCGCTCGAGCGGATGATCATCGCCATCCAATATCACTTCAGATTTAGAAGTATTCTTGAGCATCGAAATGAGTGCATCACGCACAAATGGTTTGCTATCATGAACTCCCAATATGTCTATCAAAGGAGTAATAGTCCCGACTCTATTAGATTGCTTCCATTCTGTATATGCAGCACTACCTTTCGTAAATTTCAAGATGATTGCATCGCTTGCAATGGCATTGAAAGAAATACAAAAGGCAAAAAATATTGCAATGAAATAGTTCATGAAATAGCCGGTAATTCAATGATAAATGTTGTACCCTTCCCAATCGCAGAATCCTTCACATAGATTTTACCATCATGATACTTTTCAATGATGCGTTTAGAGAGTGAAAGACCCAAGCCCCAGCCTCTTTTCTTTGTTGTAAAACCGGGTTCAAAGATCCTTCTTCGTACCGGACCCGACATCCCCTTTCCATTGTCTTTCAATTGTATGATCACATTTCCTTTTGGTGATTTTGACAGATGTACCAAGATTTCACCGGCTGTGGAATCAATGGATTCAACACCATTTTTCACAATATTCTCAATGACCCACTCTATCAGTTCACCATTTGCATTCACATAGATATCATCTTCTAGATTGCGGATAATGCTGACTTTTCGTCCAAGATGCGGAACTCGTTTTTCAAGATAGGAACAAACTTTCTCAACAATATCCGAAATATTTTCACGCTTCTTTGCCGGCTCAGATCCAATCTTTGAGAAACGATTCGCAATCGTGTTCAAGCGATGTAAATCATGCTCCATTTCCTTTGCTGTTTCTTGTACAGCATTTGGATCATTATTATGTAATCGTAAAATTTCGAGCCAACCCAATAAACTCGAAAGCGGCGTACCCAATTGATGTGCCGCCTCTTTTGCCATGCCTACCCAAACATTTGATTCTTCCGTTCTTCTCACATAGCTAAATGCAATATAGCCGATGAAAATAAATGCCGACACAAT